>JBEGNB010000247.1:0-3886 GCA_041182785.1 Bacteroidota bacterium | reverse complement strand
GTCCATCCATATTGAGAGGCGCCGTTGATCACGGGAATGGCATACGTGGTATTGTTTTGTCCGGCGCAAACCGGAGTCGGACCTGTTACCGGATCGTTAATTACAGGCGGGAAAGGGACTGTAGAGCCGCTTACCACTTCAATTTCATAATCACAAACGTTACCTGCGCAGCCATCAAGTACGAACCAATAGACGTTTCCTACGATATAGTTGCAGGATTCGAGCAGAAACGGCTGCGTGGAACAAGGGCACTGCAGGTCAATCGGATTACTCACGCACTGTCGGTAGATACCTGCCTGAAGGCCCATGTTGTTACCCTGTGAGCAGTTGCTGGGGATAACCCGTATAGTAATACAGGACGTACCGGCGAAGAAGGAAAACCATTCATCGTTATTCAGAACGTTTTGGTTGCAACCGGGGAAATTCTGCTGCTGATTATTGTTGTTTATGGTGTTGCAATACCCGTCAATATTGACACACAACAGTGGCGCCTGCTGGCAGGTGTTGCCTGCGTCGGGAAATCCGGGTGGTGGACAGGGTTGGGCAATAGCAACCTGTACGGAAACGAGAGCAAGCAGAGTGAATAGAAATTTTCTCATGTAACGAAGAGATTGAAAGGTAAAGCAGCCGGAAACTCTCGGATATCTCCAGCTACAGGAGACCGCAATTTGATTAAAAGACGTGCAGGGATCCGCAAGAAGCACGGGTCCCCGACTGTTCCACTGGATTGTTCCGGATTAAATTGCCGCTATACGTTTAATTTCTTTGGCGAAATCCTCCGGCCTTGCCGGGCAGGGAAGTGTAAATTGGCGAACTAACGGGGAGCTATTCCCGTTAAGGAGAAATGGAGGTTTCACTTAAAGTGCAAACGTACAAAAAAGGTTTGCCAAAAACAGCATTTTAACACTTATTGATGCTGTCAGGGTATCCTTTGATAATACTATCCACCGGAATCAACCGAAACAGGGAAGTTTCTTTGCCCTGTGTAAACAATTATAACCATATTTTTCAGGTAATTGCTGTTACATCGGATAAACTCTCTAATTTCGGGCCGCCAAAAAGAACTGACCGACTGTACCAAATTACAAAATACACCTAAATATCATGACGCTTGGAATTTTGAAAGAATCCGAAGGCGAACAAAGGGTAGCCATTGCACCCGAATCCGTTTCCGCTCTGCTAAAACTTGGAATCCAACAGGTAATCGTGGAGCAGGGCGCTGGAAGTTCAGCTTTCTTCAGCGATGCGAGTTATGAGGCCCAGGGTGCCCGTATCGCCAATCGCGACACTGTGTTGAAGGATGCCAATATCCTGGTGAAAATTCACCCGCTCAACACCGCCGACGCCCAGAAACTGTCAGCCGGACAAATTCTCATCGGACAGATGAATCCGCTCTCCAACAGAGAGGTAGTGGAAGACCTCCTGAAATCAAAGGCTTCGGTCTTCAGCCTTGATCTTGCCCCGCGCAGCACACGCGCCCAGGCGCTCGATGTGTTGTCGTCTATGGCAACTGTTTCGGGCTACAAGGCTGTTCTGATGGCGGCCACTCATCTGCCCACCTTCTTTCCCATGTTCATGACGGCTGCCGGTACCATCAAGCCTGCCAAGGTACTGATTCTCGGTGCCGGTGTGGCAGGATTGCAGGCCATTTCTACTGCCAAACGCCTCGGGGCTGTGGTAGAAGCCTTCGATGTGCGCGCTGCCGCCAAAGAGGAAGTGTTGTCGCTCGGCGCCAAATTTGTTGAAGTGGAGGGTGCCGTTGACGACAAGTCGGCCGGAGGTTACGCTGTTGAACAAACGGAAGAGTTCAAACAGCGTCAGGCTCAACTTATTCACGACCACGCTGCTGCTTCTGATGTCATCATCTGCACGGCGCAAATCCCCGGACGCAAGGCTCCGGTGCTCATCCGCCGCGAAACGGTTGCTGCCATGAAAAACGGCGCTGTAATCGTTGACCTCGCGGCCTCTACCGGAGGCAACTGCGAAGTGACCGAGAATGGCAAAACCATCCGCACAGAAAGCGGTGTTTGTATTATCGGCGACTCCAATCTGCCGAGCAGTACGCCCAAGGACGCCAGTGTCATGTTTGGCAAGAATGTCGTCAACTTCATGAAGCTGATCCTCATCAAGGGCGAACTCACGCTTAATTTTGAAGACGATATCGTCGCCGCCACATGTATTGCCCACGACGGCCAGATCGTCAGCGAACGCCTCAAGGCCGTCATGGCAGGTTGAATCCAGGTCTTTAACCATTAAATTCCCGACTCATGTCCGAGTTTTTTCTTCAAAACCAGCAACTTATCTACATCGTCGTTCTGTCGGTACTCCTCGGGATCGAGGTTATTTCCAACGTGCCTGCTATCTTGCACACGCCACTGATGTCGGGTGCCAATGCCATTCACGGGGTGGTTATTATTGGTGCCATTATCGTGATGGGGCATGCTGCCCCCGATGATTACCTGGCACTCATTCTCGGCTTTCTGGCAGTACTGCTCGGCACCCTGAATGTGGTGGGCGGTTTCGTCGTTACGAACCGAATGCTGGAAATGTTCAAGAAAAAGAAATAAGATTTATATGTCCGGCTCTGCCGTGCATAACCTAAAGTCACCCTTCCTATGACACCTGATTTTTTGCTTCAACTTTCATATCTGGTAGGGTCCGTAACATTTATTATCGGACTCAAACAGTTAAGCAGCCCCGATTCGGCCCGTAAAGGCAATCTGTTGGCCGCTTTCGGCATGGTACTCGCTATTATCGGTACTGTCCTTTTTCACACCAAAGATGACCAGCCTATCGGTAATATTCCCTGGATTATTGCCGCTATGGGTATCGGTACCGTTGTTGGCTGGCTCATGGCCATGAGGGTCAAAATGACTGCCATGCCTCAAATGGTTTCTTTCTTCAATGGTATGGGCGGTGCCTGCGCAGCCATCATATCCATCATCGAGTTTCACAGTCATCCGCATGGCTCTCCCGGCTATCTGCTCACGGTATTCCTCGGACTGATTATCGGTTCTGTTTCTTTCAGCGGCAGCGTTATCGCCTACGGAAAGCTGGATGAAAAGATAAAAGACCTCTCGGCCAAATACCTGACATACATCAATCTCGGGCTTTTGGTGGCAACGCTCGCCGTACTGGTGATTGCTGTTGCTTCTCCCGAAACTTTCGGCCATAATGCCGTCTGGATTCTGCTGGCACTGTCCTCACTCTACGGTGTGCTCTTCGTTATGCCAATTGGCGGCGCCGATATGCCGGTGGTTATTTCCCTGCTCAACTCGTTCACGGGTATGGCTGCTGCCTTCGGAGGCTTTCTGTACGACAATCCGGTTATGCTTACCGGGGGTATCCTTGTGGGCTCAGCAGGTACCATTCTTACTATCCTCATGTGTAACGCCATGAACCGCTCTCTGCTCAATGTAATCATCGGATCATTCGGCGGCGGCGGTACCAGCAGCAGCGGTGCAAAGGGAGAGCAGGTAGTGAAAGAGATCAGTCTTACCGACACTGCCATCCTGTGCGCGTACGCGGGCAAGGTAACTATTGTACCGGGTTACGGCCTTGCAGTGGCCCAGGCGCAGCATATTTGCCACGAACTCGAGAAAAAACTCGAAGACAAGGGCGTGGAAGTGAATTACGCCATCCACCCTGTGGCCGGCCGTATGCCCGGTCACATGAACGTACTGCTCGCCGAAGCCGATGTCCCATATCCAAAACTCGTGGAAATGGAGGATATCAATCCGCAGATGAACAGTACTGATGTGGTGATAATTGTTGGTGCAAACGACGTGGTGAATCCCGCTGCGGAAAATGACCCGGGTAGCCCCATATACGGAATGCCCGTGCTCAAAGTATGGGAAGCCAAAAATGTCATCGTACTCAAGCGCAG
>JBEGNB010000246.1:0-4441 GCA_041182785.1 Bacteroidota bacterium | reverse complement strand
TGATAGAACTGTCCAACCGGAATATTTTCGGCAAAGCGCCATGTTTTTCCCCTGTCATAAGTGATATTCAGACCGCCGTCATTGCCATTGATAATGTAATTACCATTTTCCGGATGAATCCAGAATGCGTGGTGGTCGGGATGGATTGTCCAACCGGCCCATGTATCGAAGTTTTTACCACCGTCTTCGCTTTTTGAAATATAGGTGTAGATAGAATAAACCCTGTCCTCATCCTGCGGGTCCACATATATTTCAGAATAGTAAAACGGCCGGTCGCCCATCCCTTTGGTAGCCATTTTGAACCATTTTACTCCACCGTCGGTGCTTTTGTAGAGTGCATTTTCCTTCGCTTCCACGAGTGCATACACGGTATTCGGGTTACTGGCAGCCACTGCCAGTCCGATTCTGCCGAGTTCTCCTTCGGGAAGTCCGTCCTTGTCGGTGCGTTTCTCCCAGGTTTCTCCGCCATTGTAGCTCACGTAGAGGCCGGAGCCTTTGCCACCGGATTTGAAAAACCAGGGCCAGCGCCGGTATTCCCACATGGCAGCGAAAAGTTTGTTGGGATTTTGCGGATCCACAACCAGTTCTGCACAGCCTGTCAGGTCATTCACGTACAATACCTTTTTCCATGTCTTTCCTCCGTCGAGAGTTTTGAATACGCCACGCTCTTCACCCGGACCGTAGGTAGATCCCAGAGAGGCGGCATAAACGATATCGGGATTATCCTTATTGACAATAATCCGGTGAATGGTACGGGTATTCTGCAAACCCATGCAAGTCCAGTCGCGGCCACCGTTCACCGATTTGAAAATACCCACACCAAAGTTCTGGGAATTTCTCGGATTGCCCTCGCCGGTACCCACCCATATTTCGTCGGGGTTTTTCGGGTTAATGGCCAGAGAACCTACGCTCTGCGTTGGAGCTTTGTCGAAAACAGGCTCCCAGGCTGTCCCTCCGCTTCGGCTGCGCCACACACCGCCCGAAGCTGCACCGGCATAGATAACTTCCGGATGAAAAGGATCTACTGCAATGGCAGTAATACGACCCGACATGGCGCCAGGACCGATACTTCGTACGTTAAATGCCTTGAGCAGGTCGGCATTGAATACCGGAGCCTGTTTATCCTGAGCCGTCAGGCCAGGGCCGGAAATGATAATACAGAGGCAGAGTGCGAGCAAAGATTTCATGGAAACGCAATAAGACGTGTGTTAAAACTCCGCAAAACTGCGAAGTCAGTCCGAAATACAAGTAAAAAAACTGAATATTCGACGAAAACAGGCCTATTTCATATTGTACAGCCTGTGCTGACGACAGAAAAGTAG
This sequence comes from Bacteroidota bacterium, assembly GCA_041182785.1. GTDB lineage: Bacteria > Bacteroidota > Bacteroidia > Chitinophagales > Saprospiraceae > M3007. The sequence continues at coordinate 3,119 of JBEGNB010000246.1, read as the reverse complement.
TCGCAAGCCGGTATGGCTCACCGCTCCCATTTCCTGATCTGCGTCAGAACGGCGGCAAAGTCCTTGGGAAGTTCCGTTTTGAACTCCATTCTTTCACCGGAAACAGGGTGATCAATGCGCAGGCGCGCGGCGTGGAGCGAAGTCCGGTCCATCATTGGCCGTTCCTCATCTGTAAATTTTCCGGATTTATACTTTCTCCCCTTGATTTCCGAGAGAAAGAACGCTGCTCTTCTTCCGTAGAGAGCGTCAACTGCCAGCGGATAGCCAATACTTTGCATGTGTACCCGTATCTGGTGTGTGCGGCCAGTCTTGATCAATACTTCGAGCAGCGTAAAATGTTTGAACCTTTCAGCTACCCTGTAGAAGGTAAGCGAGGGTTTCCCGGTGGTCACAATAGCCATTTTACCGGGTGTTCTGGGGTGTTCGCCGATCGGCTTGTCAACTTCTCCTTCTTCGTGGTGCATCACGCCGTCCACCAGGGCGAAATAGTACTTGTCTGACGTATGGCGCTCCATTTGTATGGACAGGTGCCTGTGAGCGGCCTCGTTCCGCGCAAAACAGAGGATACCGCTGGTTTCACGGTCGAGACGGTGTACGATAAACACCCTGCCGTATTTCTTCTCCAGCAGGTTGTGCAGACTGGGTTGGGAACCTGTGCGGTCGGGGATAGTGAGTAGTCCTGCAGGCTTGTTTACCACCAGGATATCATCATCTTCAAAGATAAGTTCGTATGATTGCATGTAATTAGAGGTCGCTGAATTTGATGATACGGCGCAGATAGTGCGCAACTACGATACTTCCCCGGTAAATACCCGAAGTATTTTCCGGTCCGATTCGGTGCTGTCGGATAACCTTGTTGGCCCGACGTCTTTTGGCCAATGTATTTCCGAGTTGTGCGTAGAATGAAAAGTGCGACCTGACAACCGCCCAGATGGCGGCGAATTGTCCTTTTGCTGCATAACGGGCCCCTGCCACCCCGTCCAGTATCAATCTGACGGGTACCAGCCACAACACTTTGGCCCAGTGTTCGTTCTTGACAATGGAGAACAGGCTGTTGCGGAAGTTCAGGAATACCTTCCGTGGACTTTCGTACTCGAGCGTGCCACCACCGAGGTGCCACACCACCGACCCGGGGAAACACCATATGCTGTATCCGGCTCTTTTCAGCCGCCAGCACAGGTCAATCTCCTCGTTATGGGCAAAATAATCGCCGTCGAAGCCGCCATAGAGGTGGTATAGTTCGGCCCTGATAAAAAAAGCAGCCCCGGTTGCCCAGAAACATTCCTGCGGATCATCGTACTGTCCCTGGTCTTCCTCCTTTCGGGTAAAGATTCGGCCTCTGCAGAACGGATAACCGAGTGTATCTATCCAGCCGCCGGAAGCACCCGCGTGTTCAAACTGCCGGGTACGAACCTGACTGGATTCATCCCACTGCAATATCTTGGGCTGTGCAACACCAATCCGGCGGTCTTTCTCCATAGCCTCAATGATGGGTGCGAGCCAACCTTCCGAGACTTCCACATCGGAGTTGAGAATGACGTAATAATCAGCGGACACCTGTTTCAGCGCCTCGTTATAGCCCCTGGCAAATCCGAAATTCTGTGGAAGGGCAATTACCTCTACCTGCGGAAACTCGCGGGCAAGTACATCCAGGGAATCATCGGGAGAGCCATTGTCGGCTACGATCACGCGCGCGCCCTCCGCATGCGCGATCACGTGCGGCAGAAACAGGCGGAGATGTCCGCTTGTGTTGTAGTTAAGAATAACAATCGCCACGGAGGGCGTATCCGTTTTTCCAAACCGCTGAAGAATTTCCTGTACATCGGAAGACATCTGCGATTTCAGGGACTCCAGCGAATCGAATTTCATGTCGGGCCTGATGTAGCCCAGCACGTCAACCTTCAGATGTTGTCCATATAAATCGCCCTCGAAACCGGGGATATGGACTTCAATAACCCGTACACCTCCCGTCTCCACACTGGGGCGATCACCTATGTACAGTGCTCCGGTTCTGCGCGTACCATCCGGAAACAGCACACTGGAACCGTATATTCCATGTGGAAGAATCAGTTTGTCCGGATTTTCCAGGCTGATATTGGCTGTCGGAAAATCAATGGTTCGACCGATATGATCGCCGTGTACCACTGTACCCGAGAAGGAAAACGGGCGACCCAGCAGTTTGTTGGCCAGTTCAATGTCGGCCGTATCGAGGGCTTTCCTGATTTTTGACGAACTGACAGTAATTTCATCAATCTGTTCAGCCGATATTTCCACTACTTCGAACGGATATTGCCCGGAATATTTCCTGAGCATGTCAATATTGCCTTCTCTGCTGGCGCCAAAGCGGTGATCGTATCCAATCACAATATACTTCGGATTGATTTTTGCAATCAGGAAGTCAGTGATATAAGCATCTGCAGAAAGCTGGGCAAAAGACGTATCGAACGGCACGATGACCAGGTGGTCAATACCGATTGCTGCAAGCTGCTCTGTTTTCTCGGGGGTTGTAGTGATAAGGCGGAAAGTACTGTCTTCGGGCCTCAGCACACTTCTTGGATGAGGATCAAACGTGACAACTACCGTTTCACCTTCTGCCTGCCTGCCCAGCCGTTTAAGATCTTCGAAAATGCGGCGGTGGCCGAGGTGCACACCATCGAACGAGCCGATGGTTACCACGGCATTCCGGAAGGTTGGCAATGAAGTTAAATCGGTGTGTACCCGCATAGAGGCGCAAAGATAGGAAGCAGCCCGCTCTGTCAAACTATTCTGACTTTAAAACTGCTTTTTCGAGAATGGGCACTCCCGATTTTCTGACAATCAGACGATACGAACCCGCCGGGTATTTGGCAAGCCCCTGTATCATCATTCCCTCGCTGAAGCCGATTTGCCGTCCGTTTATATCCAGCAATTCTGCGGTACAATCGCTGCACATATTGTCCACCCGAATATAATCGTAAAAAGGCACAGGGGCCACGGCTATTTCGATAATTTCAGGATATTCCGAAGCGGTTGACGATGCAAGAGGCTCCAGTGCAATATTCCGGTTGATAGTTGTCCCCGGAAACAGATTGACATTGCCGACCGTAGCCGATTGGTACCCGTCTCTGGTGACGAATAAC
>JBEGNB010000245.1:0-5704 GCA_041182785.1 Bacteroidota bacterium | reverse complement strand
CCGAAGGCATTCACCTCCGGATCGAAACCGCTGTATTTCGTAAAGGTAAGGATATTCTGTCCGGTACAGTAAACGGTCATTTTCTCCACACCGGCCTTTTTCAGCGATTCGGATTTGAAATTGTAGCTTAATGTGACTGATTTCAGGCGCAGGTACGAGCCATCCTCCACAAAACGCGTGGAGTTGCGCACATTATCCACATTGCCCTTGCCCACAGCCTTTGGTATATCAGTATAGCGATTGTCGGGCGTCCAGCGACGGAGTACTGCCACCGACTGGTTCTTGCTGTCGAACATACCCTCGAGGTCAATCCGGGTGGCATTGTACACATCATTTCCGTAACTGCCCTGCAGGAAGAGTACCAAATCAAATCCTTTCCAGGAGAAAGAGTTGGTGAGACCCGCTACAAATACCGGTTGTGCGTTGCCAATCACTGTGCGGTCGCCGGTATCAAAGATGCCATTTTCATTGACGTCCTTGTACTTCAGGTTGCCGGTTTCCGGGTCAACACCTTCCGACACATAACCGTAGAACGATCCGAGCGGGAGCCCTGCCTTCACGATGGAAACATCGGAATTGTTGCTGTAAACCCGACCGAAGTAATATACATCGGTATATTGCAGGGCCGTCACTTTGTTTTTATTAAAGGAAATATTGAACTCTGTATTCCACCGGAATGCCTTCACGGTATTGACGGTGGCAACGCTGAAATCAATACCCCTGTTTTCTATACTGCCCGCATTGGTCTGGATACTGGTGATCGGCAACGAATTGGAGAGCTGTACGTTCAGTAAAACGTCATCTGTCTTTTTCAGGTAGGCGTCCAGGACAAACACAGCCCGGCCATTCCACACAGACAGGTCAATACCCACGTTGGTTTGTGCCGTGGTTTCCCATCGAAGATCGGGATTTCCGTAGGTAGTCTGAACAGCAGCCGGACCCGAGAGCGGGTTGGTTGTCGGGCGACGGTAGTAGGACACGAGTCCGTAGCGCGCATAATTGGGAATACCCTCCTGGTTTCCGTTTTTACCCCATCCGGCGCGTATTTTCAGGTCCTCAATGGCCTTGAAGCGCTGCATGAAAGGCTCTGCCGAGATACGCCAGCCTGCAGAGAATGCGGGCATGGTTCCCCAGTGCTGCGCGAGTTTGGAGGAGCCGTCGCGGCGCAGAGAGGCGGTAAACAGGTACTTGCTCTGGAAATCATACGTGGCGCGGCCGAAGAAGGATGCCAGCGACCATTCCTGAGCGGTCGTATTTCCGACCACGCTATTGGCGGCATTCAGGGTAGTCACGTTTACATCATCCGGAAAATCGTTGCCCGATATAAAGGAATCGTCGCGGCGGTAGCGCTGGATACTGCTTCCGCCGAGGAGTGTGAGGTTGTGATTGCCAAAAGAGCGCGCGTAGTTTGCGGTGTTTTCCCACAGCCAGGAAGTGGCGTTGGACTTGTCAGACTGAGCGAAGCCGTTCTGGTTGCGCCCGAAATTGGTGCGGAACGGATCGAGGTAGTAATCCCACTGGTGCGAATTCAGGTCAATACCCACATTCGTTTTCAGACTGAATCCGTCAAACAGCTTTGCCTCGGCATTGATATTTCCGAAGAGTCGGATATCAACAGCTTTCTGATCGGGGCCCTCCATATACGCCACCGGATTTTCCCAGGATGGCTGGAACGGATTCGGGTCATATTGACCGGAGCCGTCATTTCTGTATATGGAAAGGAAGGGCGGCGTGTTCAGGGCACTCATGATAACCCCGCCTCGGCCTGAACTGGCATTATCGGGTGTATCTTTGGTTGTCGAATGGAGTGTGTTCAAATTCGTACCCACCTTCAGCCACCTGGTCAGCTGATTATCCATGTTCATACGCAGGGAGAAGCGGTTGAACTGCGCGGGTCTGATGATCCCGGCATTATCCAGGTAGTTGAAAGATACCAGATGCCTCGATTTTTCGGTCCCTCCCGAGAACGACAGCTGGTAGCTCTGGTTGACACCCGTGCCAAATATTTCGTCCTGCCAGTCGGTGTAGCCCGTAGCTGCCGGATCGAGTGTTCCCGGGATAATTTCGTTGATGAGATCCCGGTATTTTTTGGTGGAGAGCGTTTCCAGCGGCTTTCTAAGGGTGGAAAAGCCGCCATAGGCATTAAACTGGACAACAGACTGGTCGGCCTTGCCGCGTTTTGTTGTGATGAGTACCACTCCGTTGGCCGCCCTTGCTCCGTAAATAGCGGCGGAAGAAGCGTCTTTCAGCACACTCATGGATTCTATATCCGACGGATTCAGTCCGCGGATATCGGTGGTGGGAACGCCATCTACCACATACAGCGGTTCGTTGCCTGCGAGTACCGATGTAGCTCCCCGCACGCGCACGGAGAGATCTGCTCCGGGTTTTCCGGAAGGCTGTACCACCTGTACTCCGGCGGCCTTGCCCTGCAGCGCTTCTGCTGCCGACACCATCGGACGGTTCTGAATGGCCTTTTCATCCACTATGACGACAGCACTGGTGATTTCCTTCTTCTTTTGAGCGCCATAGCCCACCACAACGACCTGGTTGAGGTTAATCAGCTCCTCGAAAAGAATTATGTCCACCACGGAACGGCCGTCAATCATCACCACCTGTGTTTCATAACCGGTGTAGGAAAAACGGAGGGCCTCGCCCGCTTCTTTAACAGAATAGTGACCATCAAGGTCAGTAATAGCGCCGGTGTTGGCACCGACAACCTGTACCGTGACTCCCGCCAGCGGGAAACCTTCCGCATCGGTTACGGTACCAAAAACTTGAGCTGATGCCGACAGTGAGACTGTCAGCATCAGCAACGTTAGATAGAGTTTAGGCATTTTACACAATTTTTGTCCGGACTACTGGAAGACCCGAACGTAATCAACAAACATTTTCTGCGGGAACTGAGTGGTGGCGTCCGGGTACCCGGGCCAGTTTCCTCCAACAGCTATGTTGAAAATGAAAAAGAATTCCTGGTTAAAACGCCAGTTGGCTGCACCGTTGGTGGTAGTGGTTGTTACAGTGTGGAACAATTGATCGTCCATATACCAGCGAATCCTGTTGGCCTCCCAGATAATAGAAAACACATGGAACTTCTCGTAGAAATTGCCGGAAGTCAGATCATAACGGGAAGAAGACGACTGGCTTGAAGTACTTCCCTGAGCGCCCCAGTGTGCGGTACCGTGAACAGTGGATGTCTGGTGGCCCAGATATTCCATGATATCAATCTCGCCACAGGCTGGCCAGCCTACATTGTCAATATTCGAGCCGAGCATCCAGAGTGCCGGCCAGATACCCTGACCTTTGGGAAGTTTGGCCCTGATATCTATGCGTCCATACTGAAAGGTACGCTTCCCCTTGGTAATCATACGTGCAGAAGTGTAATTACCGTTCGGCCCCTTGATTGCCTCGATCACCAGCGATCCGTTGGCAATGTAAGAGTTGGCATTCAGAGACGTGTAGTTCTGCAGTTCGTTGTTACCCCAGCCGCTGGCACCCAGATCATAACCCCAGTTGTTCTGATCTATAGAGGTACCATTGAACTCGTCATTCCACTTCAGCGTGTAGCCGGGATATGAAGAGGGTGTGGTATATCCAGTTGGATCGGTCTGTTGCAGCGACTTGTTGCTCTTGATAATTCCTGTAGCCTTGTTGTCGGTAATCACAGCATTTTCAGGTGCCGAGAGGGCAACGTAGAAGTCTTCATCAGCTTCGTAAACATTCTTGCCCGGAACAGACACATCAATAAAAGCGAGCGTTTCACCTGCCGGGATGCTCAGCACACCGGAGGCCGCAATAAAGTCAATACCGGCCACGGCAATACCCGTGGATTCGGTTGTGTATGCCACCTTGATAATTTTATCCGATGGCTTGCTCACATTGACAAAAAACCTGAAAGTGGTCGTATTCACCGAATCGCGCTCCTGTGTCACGTCGAAAATGGTGATTTCGGGTAGCGGATCAACGGGGTCAACCGGATCAACCTCTCTTTTGTCGCAGGAAAACAGCGAGGCAATCAAAAAGAAAAAATGAATCATTTTGAAGTTTTTCATTAGTTGTAACCCGGATTTTGTACCAGTTTAGTGTTGTTGAGCTCATTCAGCGGAATAGGGAGCACTTCGTGTGTGCCAGCCTTGAATCCTTTAAATGCCAGCGTAACCGGAGCCTTCCCGGTACGCACCAGATCAAACCAGCGATGTCCCTCGGTAGCCAGCTCCAGCCGGCGCTCTTCGTATATACGTTCGAGCGTGACAGGAACAGGTGCCAGCCCCACGCGTGCGCGCACCTGATTCAGGCGGGTCTGGGCCTTGCCCGCATCACCACCTGAGCGAAGCAGTGCTTCTGCCTCCATCAGGTAGGTGTCTGCCAGCCTGATTTCAATGAAGTTGTTTGGATAGTTGAGTGCCGGTTCACCATCAGGCGCCTTGAACTGCTTCAGCGGAGCAAACTTTTTGACGAAGAAGCCGGTGTTCTGATACGCAGGAGCGTAAGTAGCCTGTCCGGCAGCCTTCAGACTGTCAATATTGGCCACCGTATGCCTGTAGCGCGGGTCGTTTCTAATGGAATTGACAAAAGCTGGAATAACCGGATTAAAGCTCCAGCCGGATTCATACAGCGGGCCATTGTAGCTGCGTGGGCCCGTCATGTGAACGTACACATTACCCATGAAGTTGCCCCAGGCCCACCAGCCCGCAATCTGGGCAGCCGAGTGCTGAATCTCGAAAATGGATTCGCTGTTGAATTCATTCAGCGGACTGAATATATCGGCATAATTCGGAACGAGACTGTATTGCGGAGACGTGTTCACCTTGTCGAACCACGATGCGGCCTCTCCCATACGGGCTTCGTTGTTTTGAAACAGAATAGCTTTCCCAAGTAGCGCCATAGCTGCTGCTTTGGTAACCCGACCGTTTTCGGCGGGAGCAACCAGATTGGGCAGATCAGGGATCGCCTCGTTCAGATCTTTTTCAATCTGTGCATACACAGACTCGGGCGTTGCCTGTACCTGCTCATAAATCTGCTCCTGAGAGAGCGGCTCCAGAATCAGCGGAATGTTGCGAAACAAACGAACCAGTTCAAAATAGTAGTAGGCACGCAGAAATTTGGCTTCTGCAGTAATACGAGCGCGTTCTCCGGATACCAGATCAGGGATATCTCCCTTAATTTTCTGAAGCAACAGGTTGGCGCGGTAAATGCCTTCATAGTCAATTTTCCAGAAGGTAGCCTGAGGCCCCACAGCACCCGACAACGTATAGTTATTCCAGACCTGCCAGAATACCATATCGGTTGAGTTGGCACCACCGGCCCAGCACTCGTCGGCAGCGGCATTTAACGGACCCAGTTTGTTGGAGTAGGTATTGTCTCCACCACCGGTTTCCACACTTAAACGGTTGTAAACAGCTACCAGACCGGCAAAAACCTCATCACGGGTGCGATAATAATTGGTTTCCAGCACGAGCCCTTTGGGGTCAGTCTGCAGAAAATCTTTGGTGCACGACGCTACAACAACGAGCGCAAGCAGAATCAGTATGGATATTTTTTTCATGTGTCGCAGGTTTTAAAAAGTCAGATTGGCACCAACCATCATGGCACGTGCTTGTGGATAAACACCGCGGTCAATACCGTACGTGCCGGCACCGCCACCGATCTCGGGATCAAATCCGGTATATTTGGTGAAGGTAAGCAGATTGGTTCCGCTCAGGTA
>JBEGNB010000244.1:0-6119 GCA_041182785.1 Bacteroidota bacterium | reverse complement strand
GCTGGATGCTGCCGGAGCCGATGAAACCATTATTATCGGGGGTAATGCCGGCGTAATCAAAGACAACCGGCCGCCGCTGGTGCAGGCATTCCTGAATACAGATGCCTTTGTTACAGGTGGTGTTACCGATAGTTCGCCGAAAATACTGGTGAAATGTTCGGATGATTATGGCATGAACGTGACGGGAACCAGCCTCGGACACGATCTGACGGCTGTGCTTGATGGCAACGTGCTGGAAACCATTGTACTTAATGAGTTTTATCAGAGTGCTTCCGATGATTCGCGCAAGGGCCAGGCTGTTTATCCGCTCAACAACCTTGCGCCCGGAAAGCATACCCTTGCAGTCAAGGGCTGGGATATCGCCAACAATTCGGGAGAAGGATACGTCGAGTTTATTGTGGCAGAAGACGGAGATGCGGCACTCAGTCATGTACTCAACTACCCGAATCCGTTCACTACCAATACGTGGTTCCAGTTTGAACACACCCTTGCCGGACAAGTACTTGATGTACAGGTCAGTATATTTTCTGTTGCAGGCAGGCTGGTGAAAACCATACAACAAACCGTTGCGAATACCGACGGGTACCGGGTAACCGACATACAATGGGATGGCAGGGATGATTATGGAGATCAACTGGCCAGAGGTGTTTACCTTTACCGGGTGAAAATACGGGGTACTGACACCTCTGGTAATCAGACCACCGCGGAAAGCGAGTTTGAAAAACTGGTTATCCTGAAGTAATGCATTTATTTTTGTCTGTTCCGGACAACCGGGTACAGTGATTGTGCGTCATGGCATGGTATTGGATGCATTACGGGCATCCTCACCTCCGTCAAGAGAACGGAGTAATCACCAGCTAACAGTAAAATAATACTGAAAAATGAAGAAATTGTTCGTACGGCTGTTAATGATGTCGCCGTTTGTTTTGTCCGCCGGACATGCTGAAGCCCAGGTATTTGCCCGTTGTCAGGACGGCCAGGGCTATTCATACAATCCTGTAACAGGTCAGACAATTCCGACCGGAGAGCGTTGTGCCAATGCAGTAACCTCTGCTGTGCCCTTCCTTCGTATCGTACCCGATGCGCGCGGCGGTGCGATGGGCGATGTTGGTATTGCAACTTCTGCAGATCCCAATGGTATGCACTACAACCCTTCCAAGCTCGCTTTTGCTACCAAGAATGTGTCAATATCTGCTACTTACACACCGTGGATGCGCAATCTGGGATTGAATGATGTTTATCTTGCGTATCTCTCAGGTTATTACAGGCTCGACGATCGTCAGGCTGTGGGAGCCAGTTTGCGCTATTTCTCACTGGGCGACATAGAGTTCACCAACGAGCAGGGAGAATCCCTGGGTCAGGGTCGCCCGAACGAGTTTGAATTCAGTGCCGGATATGCACGTAAACTGTCGGATAACCTGTCGGCAGCAGTTGGCGCCAAGTTTATTTATTCCAATCTGGCCACTGGCCGAATTGTTGAAGGAAACGAGATTCGTCCGGGTGTTGCTGGGGCTGCCGACCTCTCCATGACCTACCGCAAGCCTGTCAAGATAAACCGGTACAAGTCCGACTTCACATTTGGTGCTGCAGTAAGCAATCTGGGCTCCAAGATTACCTATACCAACTCGGTAAACCGCGATTACATACCTACCAACCTTGGTATAGGTACCGCGCTGAAAATTGGTCTGGATGATTACAACTCCATCACCCTCACTACCGATTTCAACAAGTTATTAGTTCCCACTCCTCGTCCCGAGATAGACGACGACGGTGATGGTTTTCCCGACTATAAGCAGTTATCACCTGTTCGTGGAGTCTTCCGGTCATTCGGAGATGCCCCCGGAGGTTTCAGCGAAGAACTCAAGGAGATAACCGTTGGAGCCGGTGCCGAATACTGGTATGACGATCAGTTTGCCGTACGCATGGGGTATTTCCACGAACACTACTCCAAGGGTAACCGCAAGTATTTCAGTGTTGGTCTGGGAGTAAAATACAATATTTTCGGCCTTAACTTCTCTTATCTGGTGCCCACCAGTAATCAGCGCAATCCGCTCGACAATACGCTCAGATTCTCTCTTATTTTCGATTTCGAAGCGTTTGAGGGAGAGGAATAACCATTTCTGCTTGAAATCAGATAGGTTTTCCTCAATTTTTGTATAAAAGGAGCTGTTCCAGACTAAACCGGAACAGCTCCTTTTGTATAAAACTAATATATAAAATGACCTTAATATGTATAAAACAGAATATTTCCTGTCATCTTTGTGAAACAATCGTATATTAGGGTTTGAAACAGCCGATTCATGGATTACCTTTGTAGTCCGACAAAAAAGAAAAACACGCCAATGGCTAAAATACTGATAGTTGATGACGAGACACCCATTCGCCGAACGCTGCGCGATATCCTTGAGTTTGAAGGGTATGAGGTGGATGAGGCCGTGGACGGCCTTGAATGTGTGGCCAAAGTTCAGAAGGAAAAATATGATGTAGTTATTACGGATATCAAGATGCCCAAGATGGATGGTATTGAGGCACTTGAAAGGCTTCAGATACTTTCACCGGAAACCCCGGTTATCATGGTAAGCGGACACGGTACTATTGATACGGCTGTGGAAGCGGTCAAGAAAGGAGCCTTTGATTTTATTTCGAAGCCACCCGATCTGAATCGTATGCTCATAACCGTCCGGAATGCACTCGACCGGAGTGAACTGGTAAACACAACCCAGGTACTCCGCAAACAGGTGAAGGCGAACAAGGGTGTAAACATGATTGGCGAGAGTGCACCCATACTTGAAATCAAAAAAATGCTTGAGCGGGTGGCACCCACCGACAGCCGCGTTCTGATTACGGGTCAGAACGGAACAGGTAAAGAGCTGGTGGCCCGGTGGATACACGAGAAAAGTAATCGTGCCGACGGACCACTGGTAGAAGTCAACTGCGCAGCGATTCCCTCGGAACTCATTGAAAGTGAGCTTTTTGGCCATAAAAAGGGGTCGTTCACGGGTGCTATTGCCGACAAGGCCGGAAAGTTTGAATCAGCCACGAGCGGTACACTTTTTCTCGATGAGATAGGCGACATGAGTCTGGATGCACAGGCGAAAGTACTGCGGGCGTTACAGGAGAGCAAGATCACGCGCGTGGGCGACAACAAGGAAATAAAAGTGGACGTGCGCGTGTTGGCAGCCACCAACAAAGATCTCAGAGAGGAGATTGCTGCCGGTCGTTTCCGGGAGGACTTATACCACAGGCTTGCGGTAATTGTGGTAAAAGTTCCTTCGCTGAACGAGCGTCGAGATGATATCCCGCTTCTGCTTGAGCATTTCAACAGGCGGATAGCTGATGACTACGGGCATCAGCCCAAGTATTTCCTGCCTGATGCCGTAAAAGCATTGCAGGATCACAACTGGACGGGTAACATACGCGAACTTGCCAATGTCATTGAACGACTGTTTATCCTTTGCGATCAGACAGTAAGTGGTGAGGAAGTTCGCAGGTATGTGTATCCAAACGGATAAAACTATGACAGAGAGAGTACTGATCGTTGAAGATGAGCCCAAGGCGGCTGAGTCATTCAGAAAATGGCTGGAAGAGAACAATTTTGGCGCTGATATTGCTCCAGATGGAGCGGTAGGGCGTCATTTGGCGCTTTCAGAGAAATACGATCTGGTACTGCTTGACCTGAACCTGCCTTATGTGAGTGGTTATGAGGTATGTCGTGAAATCAAGAGTCAGAAACCCCAGATGCCTGTAATACTGGTGACAGCTTTGGGTGGTATAGATCAAAAACTGAGTGGATTTGATGCAGGTGCTGATGACTACATAGTCAAACCGTTCGATTTCCGGGAATTAATGGCCAGAATGAGACTTTTGCTCAGACGCACCAAGGATGAGCCAACATCTTCCGGACAGGAAGGTGTGCTTCGGGCCGCTGACCTGGAAATGAATCTGGCTTTCAAAACCGTCAGAAGAGGTAATACCCTGATTTCACTCACTGCCAAGGAATTTGCATTACTGGAATTTCTGATGAAGAAATCCGGGAAAGTAGCCTCCCGATATGAGATTGTTGAGGAGGTCTGGGATGTAAATTTTGATACTGGAACCAATGTGGTTGATGTTTATATCAATTTTCTTCGCAGGAAAATTGATAAAAACTTCGAACCGAAGCTGATTCATACCAAACAGGGGATGGGCTACTTCATAAAATATCCCTGAAAAGCGACGTAATGAATATCCGTACCAAACTGACACTGCGGTTCTCAATTATCGTAGCTACCATTCTGATTGTATTTTCGGCTTCGATTTACTTCCTGTCAGCAGAATACAGAAGAGAGGAGTTCTATTCACGGCTGGAGAGCCGAGCTATCACAACAGCGCGCCTGTTTATATCGGTACAGGAAGTTGATAACAAGTTGCTGCGAATTATTGACAGGAACTCCATTCATGCGATGTTCCAGGAGAAGGTTCTGGTATTTAACGAGTCAAATCAGGTCGTATATTCAAGTCTCGATGATTTCACGGTTGGCTATTCAGACAGCCTGATTAATGAGATCAGGAGACAGGAAAAAGTTGAGTACAGTCAAAATGGTAATGAATTTGTCGGTATAACCTATTCGGGAGGCGACAGAAAATTCGTGGTAATTGCCTCCGCCTACGACAGATATGGAAACAGCAAACTGAATAATCTGGCTCATGTATTGTGGGCTGGCCTGTTTGTCGGATTACTTAGTACAGTACTGTTTGGTGTGGTTTTTTCCCGGCTGGTACTCGCTCCGCTGGCACGGATGAATGCGGAGGTCTCCGGTATCAGTGCAGGTAACCTCAGCAGAAGGATAGATGAGGGGAATAAACAGGATGAAATTGCCCAACTGGCTATTAATTTCAATAAAATGCTCGAGCGTATTGAATCGGCATTCAATATCCAGCGGCAGTTTGTGAGCAGTGCTTCCCACGAACTTCGTACGCCGCTGAACGCCATCTCGAGTCAACTGCAGTTGCTTCTTGCCCAGCGCCGGTCGTCCGAGGAATACGAAAAGGCGCTCAATTCGCTGCTGGAAGATGCCAGAGCACTGGTTAATCTCACTAATGGGCTGCTTAATCTCGCACAGTTTAATGTAGATAAACAGAGAGATCAGTTCAGACCGGTAAGAGTTGATGAAGTCCTCTTCACCGCACAGCAGGAACTTGGAAAGAGTCGTTCGAATTATCACTTTCAGATTGAATATGGTGTTATGCCTGATGAAGAGTCAGAACTTCAGATCAAGGGAGATGAAACACTGTTGAAGACAGCATTCCTCAATTTGATGGATAATGCCTGCAAGTTTTCCGGAGATTATTCGGTGAAAATTACACTTATGGCCAGGTATAATGCTATTGAAATTAGTTTTGAGGATAACGGGATTGGTATTCCGGAGGAGGATCAGAAAAAAATATTCATGCCTTTCTACAGAGGCAGTAATGCACGGACGCACACACAAGGACACGGAATCGGCTTGTCATTGAGTCACCGGATTATACAGTTGCACGGAGGTACCATTGAAATTCACTCGACTGTTGGTCAGGGAAGTAAGATTAAAGCTGTTTTTCCTACAAAATAGCAATTTTAATTATCTTTTAATTCAGATTTAATATACCTGAGTTAAGAGGTAGTGCATATTTGCATTGCTATTCCACATTGATTTATGGCTTTCTAACCTGCAACAGGCTGACAGTCAACCCGCCTTGCAGTGTATCCCTGGTGGATCTCTGCAAGGCTTTTTTCTTTTTAATACATTCCTTCACCGATTTAAATTTTTAATTTCATGTTATCATCCATTTTTTCTCCGCCCATAAAGTCCTTTTTCGATTTTTGTGAATTCGGGGGCAGTGTACAAATCAGGAAAGTACTTTTCCCCGTGTTGCTTTTTCTTTTTTCGTTTCCACTTTTTGCTTCCAGTTCCGGGGTTTTGCCCGGCGACTCTTCTCTGGTGGCTCATATTTGTGCCGACGAGTTTTATGTTTTCAATGGCGACACACTGAACCAGCCGGGTACCTATGCAGCCACCTACACTGCTTCTGATGGATCCGATTCAACGGTAACGCTTCTGCTCAGTGTTTTCCCGTTGTACAGCGATTCTGTCTATGCA
>JBEGNB010000243.1:0-4777 GCA_041182785.1 Bacteroidota bacterium | reverse complement strand
TGTTATTTCCAGCCTGGCCGAAGGGCCAGCCTTGTCCTCCAGCTCCTTGAGAAGTTTGGAGTTTACATCTCTGATATTTACTCTTAGAGTGGTTGTCATCATCAAACAGTTTGCATTCAAGTATTATGGCTCCTACAAAATTAGGGTAAAGTATCCGGATTTAGCAACTGGATAAAGTTTTTTTAAGAATTATCCTTCTCCGTGACCGTGTTTTTGTGCTGCCCTGCTCACCGCTTCACCAGAAATTCGTCGAGGTTCATCACGGCATTGGCGACTACCACCAGCGGGGGGCTGGTGCCCGGGGTGTCTGCGGCCTTGCGGTACAGTTTCATCATAATGGCACTGATGGCGGGCGAAACGGGTTTGCCAACGGCCCGTTCGTACAGTGCGGCGATCTGTTGTTCCGGCGTACCGGGCCATTGCCGCTCCGTTGAGGTAGCCAGTGCGGCGGCGGCTTCCATAAAGACGGGGCTATTGAGGGTAACGAGGGCCTGAAGGGGAGTGTTCGTCCGGATTCGTCGGGCGGAACACACTTCGCGGGGCGCCAGATCAAAGGATACGAAGTCAGGGTAGGGACTGGTTCTCTTCACGAATGTATAAATAGCTCGGCGATATTGGTCGTCGCCGGCACTTTGCTGCCAGTAATCGCCACTCCAGGGCGAACTCCAGATACCCTCGGGCTGGTAGGGCATCACACCCGGACCGTACATTTTCCGACTCAGGATACCGGCAGCCGAAAGTGCTTTGTCGCGGATCTGTTCGGCCGACAGGCGTACGCGCGGTCCGCGCGCGAGGAGCTCGTTGCGCGGGTCACGCTCCTGCAGCAGGGGTGTAACTTTTGAATCCTGCCGATAGGTGGCGGACGTGACTATTTCCCGCAACAACCCTTTGATGCTCCAGTTGTATTCGTGCATCAGTTTCCAGGACAGATGATCGAGTAGTTCGGGGTGGGTGGGTGAAGCCCCCTGAGAGCCCAGATCCTCGAGGGTTTCAACCAGTCCGAGTCCGAAAAGTTGTTCCCATAGCCGGTTCACCAGGGTTCGAGCGGTGAGCGGATTGCGTTTATCGGTAATCCATCGGGCTAGTCCGAGCCGATTGGCGGGTGCGTCGGGCGCCATCGGGTGCATAAATGCCGGCAATCCGGGCAGAACGGTATCGGCAGGCGACAGCCAGCTTCCCCGATGGAAAATTCGGGTCGGACGCGCCATTTCCGGCGAAGACTCTACCATTACGGGCGTGAAGTCGGACGGAGCCCGGAGCAGTCGGAAGAAGGTATCGCGCAGGGCTGCTCCTTCGGCCGTCCCTTCCGCCGGCAGTGGCTCGCCGAAATGAAGCCAGTCGAACATGAGGTCCGACTCGGATGCCGTTTTCAGCGCCGGATTTTCGTACAGGAGCCAGAGGTCGTGAATTCCTGTTACTGGCTGAAAATCAATATATTGAATTTCTCTTCCGGCAGTTTTGCTCACTGCCGTTTCAAATAACAGCGGTCCGTCGGGACGGTCAGTTCTGACTGTCAGGTACCCGGAGCCTGTATTGGCGACATATCGCCATACCAGCCGTGATTTACCGTCGAGCTTCACGCTGCGCAGGCGTGCGCGTGCGTGATTTCGCATGGTAAGCCACTTGGTATCGTACAGTTCACAGTTCAGGAAAGAATCCGTGGCGATAGAGTACCAGGCAGGCTGCCAGGTTTTAATAAACTGCCTGATGGCGGCACTTTTTTCCGGCGACACCTTTTCTGCGAGTTTTCCTGACAATCGGACCAGACTCAGACTGTCGGCAGGCGACAGGTGCCGGAGTGCAGGATAATCCTCCCAGGTATCTTCATCGCGGGAGTTGTTGAAAAACGCCATAAACCGGTAGTAATCCGGCATATAAAACGGATCATACGGATGGCCGTGGCATTGTACACAGGCAAAAGTAGTACCCATCGTGGCCGTCCAGGTCGTATTTACCCGGTCAATGACCGCTGCCACCCTGAACTCCTCGTTGTTGGTACCGCCCTCGTCATTGGCCATGGTATTCCGGTGAAAGGCCGATGCAATATACTGATGATCAGTTGGATCGGGAAGCAGGTCGCCGGCCAGCTGCTCTGTCAGGAACTGGTCGTAGGGCATATCCCGGTTGAACGCCCTGATTACCCAGTCGCGGTAACGCCACACCTGCCGGCGGGCATCGCGTTCATAACCTTTGGTATCGGCGTAGCGGGCCAGATCGAGCCAGGGCGCTGCCCAGCGCTCGCCGTAGTGCGGGGAAGCGAGCAGGGTGTCAACCAGCCTTTCATAGGCACCAGCGGAGGTATCGCTCAGATAAACTGTTTCCAAATCGGGGGAGAGGGGCAGTCCGGTGAGATCCATACTGGCGCGCTGGCCGAGCGTGCGTTTGTCGGCTTCCGTAGCGGGCGACAGGTTTTCCTGTTGCAGGCGGTGGAGTACAAACCGGTCGAGGTCGCGTTTGGGCCAGTCCGTATCAGGTAATTTGCGCCAGAACTCGTACCACGCAGCCTCCGTTTTCGGGACGGCGGGAGCCTCTACCGGTTTGAACGCCCAGTGCAGATCCCATTGCGCGCCTTCGCGGATCCAGCGTCGGAGCAGGGCTATATCTGCTTCGGACAGCGGTTCTTTCTGGTAGGGCATTCTCATCTCGGGATCATGGTGCTCAATGCGCCTGATCAGTTCACTTGCCTCCGGATTGCCGGGAACGATGGCGCGCTTTCCCGATTGGGCAGGGCGCAGGGCTTCCTCCCGGCTGATAAAGCTCAGATTACCCTGTTGTTTGACACCGCCGTGGCAAGGCAGACAACTTTTATTCAGAATCGGCCTGATCCGGGTGTTGAAATCTATGCGCTCGATCCGCCAAAAGGGCAGTGAAGCCGCAACTGCAACTGCAATAACCAGCCTGAGTGTCCATTTTCCTGAAAAAACTTTCATAACAGTGGCAAAAATGAAACTTAAAAGCGGATATTGAAAAAAAGAATCGGTAAAAAATCAAATTTGGATTCACTTCGTTACCTATATCAATTATTTCATTTTTGAAAAACATGATTGGCGTGAATTTCGGAATTTTGTTCTGAAAAATGATATTTTTTAACTGTATTTCAAAATAATAATCTAATAGTGTTGCAGGTGATGTATAAATGGCTTTAATTTTGCAGTTGAAAAACCATTTCTGTTCATAATTTAAATTTGAGAACAAGACCTATGGCAACTAAAAAAGCAAGCGCCAAGACTGCAGCTGCAGAAACCAAAGTCACACCGGAAGCTGTCGAAGCAGCGGTTACTCCGAAGGCAACAAAGAAGACCAAGGCTGCTCCTGCTGCAGAAAAATCTGAAGTGAAAGTTGCTTCCAAAGTAAAAATCACATTTGAACTGCCCCTCGAGGCTGTTCAACATGCCGAGACGGTGGCTGTACTGGGTGATTTCAACAACTGGCAGGAAGGTGCGCCGCTGAAAAAGCAGAAGGACGGTTCTTTCAAAGCTACACTGGAGCTGGAAAAGGGTCGCACTTACGAGTATCGCTTTCTCATCAACGGTGAGAAGTGGGAAAATGCCTGGAATGCCGAGAGCTACAAGCCGACTCCGTTTGGCACATACAATTCAGTCGTTACTGCCTGATCAGGTTATTTCCTCCGCCCGGTTTTTGCACCAGGTCCATATTTTACCATCTTCGAGGTCGGTTTCCTCGCCCGTGAAGGTGAAATCAAGCCGTTTGAGCAGCCGGGTGGAGGCATTTTCCTCTGCCAGTGTGGTGGCGGTCACCCTCCGCACGCCATCGTGGCCGAACGCATAGTTCAGCAGCCCCTGAGCAGCCTCCGTGGCCAGTCCGCGGCCCCTGTAGGCTGATGCAATTTCATATCCCAGTTCCACCGTTCCTTCGAGGTCGGGTTCGCCCTTGAATCCGCAGGCGCCGATCAGTTTTTTGTCGGCGCGGTGAATCGTCATGTAGTTCCACCAGTTGATATCTGCGGGGTACTCGCGCAAAAAATCTCTCATCCACACAATGGCATCGGGAAAGCTGGTCCAGTCGGGCTCAATTTTCACGCCACCGAGCAGTTTCGACAATTCGGGCAGATTGTTACTGGCAGCGGCTTCGAGTCGCGGCAAATTGGCAGGTATGAGTATGAGACGAGGAGTTTGAATCATAATACCCGCAAATGACGAAAGAAAACCTGAACTTTGCCCCTGTTATGCGCCACATTATCACTAATTCCATATCGGCTTCCATCGGAGTGAAGGAGCAAATTCTGAGTAGCGACAAACTGCTGGATGCTATTGAAGCGGCAGCGGCTGCGTTTATTGCCACATTCCGTTCGGGGGGTAAAGTGCTTTTTTGCGGCAACGGAGGCAGTGCGGCCGATGCCCAGCATCTTGCAGCGGAGCTCTCGGGTCGTTTTTACCTCAATCGTCCGCCATTGTTTGCCGAGGCACTGCACGTGAACGGTTCATACCTGACCGCGGTGGGTAATGATTACGGATTCGACGTTGTGTACGCGCGTATGATTGAGGCCGCTGGCAGACCCGGCGACGTGCTGGTGGCCATCAGTACGTCTGGTAACTCACCCAATATCCTGCAGGCAATTGCACAGGCCCGTAAAAGTGGCATGACCGTTATCGGCATGACCGGAGAAAAGGGCGGAGAGATGCGCAATGTATGTGATATTCTGCTCAATGTGCCAAGTTCGGATACGCCCCGTATTCAGGAATCGCATATACTTGTCGGGCATGTTGTTTGTCAGATAACGGAGGCTGTGTTGTTTGGGGGGTGATTGACTTTATAA
>JBEGNB010000242.1:0-5404 GCA_041182785.1 Bacteroidota bacterium | reverse complement strand
CTGGTATCCCGCCTCCACCGGGGCATTGGGCTGTTTTCGGCTCTTCACGCACTCCATCCAGTTTTTGACATGGTTGAAGGTGTGCGTATCGGAACCTGTGTTGGCGTCGTACACCACACCGGGACCCTCGAGCTTGCCCGCAGTCAGCAGGTTGGGCTTCATACCCATGGCCGCTGCCTCTGCTTCCTTCAGTCCGCCGCGGTCGCTGATTTCATTGGTATCCAGATTGATCATGCCGGCGTTGGAGTAGTACAGTTCCTTGGTGTCGCCCGCCGAATTGGAAAAACGGGATGTGAACTGCACCTGAAATCCGGTGGCTGGGTCGTCGGCCGGACCATAATCGAACACGACGGTGAGGGTATCGGCGTTGGTGCGTCCGTCTTTCCACTGATATATACCGCCGTTGGCTACTGCGCTGCGCGGGTGCTGCAGCCCGGAAAACCAGTGCACCGTATCAATCTGGTGGCTCATCCACTGTCCGGGAATACCCGATGAGTAGGGCCAGAAAAGGCGGTATTCCACGAATTTTCTCGGATCGAAGGGCTCGTACGGGCGGTTGGCCAGAAATCGCTTCCAGTCCACATCCGTCTCCTTCAGGTTGTTCACCAGGGCCGGACGGCGCCAGCGCCCCGGCTGGTTCACGTTCCACATCAGCTCGACCATCACAATGGGTCCAAACTGGCCCGACTGAATGAATTTGGCCGCCTCCCGGTAATTATCGCCGCTCCGGCGCTGCGAGCCGATCTGGACAATCTTGCCGCTTTTCTGAACGGCTGCGAGCACGGCGCGGGCGTCGTCCATGGTTTCTGCGAGCGGTTTCTCGGTGTAGGCGTCGCAGCCGGCATTCACAGCCTGAATGGTGTGTACTGCATGCTGAAAGTCGGCCGTACTGATGAATACAGCGTCGGCCACGCGCGCATCGTACAGCGCGTCGTTGTTTTCAAAAACCCGGACGTCGTAGCCGAGTTTTTCCTTCAAATGAGCCTTTCCGGCATCGCGACGCAGGTTCCAGATATCGGAAAGTGCCACTATTTCAAAGTTCATCTCTTTGCTCAGGGCGGCAAATGGCGGCAGCAGCGAGTTTTTGAAGCGATCGGAAAAACCGATCACCCCTACCCTGACACGGTCGTTGGCTCCGAGGATTCGGGCGTAACTTTTGGCGCTGAACGCCAGGGCGCCGCCCGTGACGATGGCGCTGTTGCGGATAAATTGTCGTCTTGTACTCATGATTTTGACTTTATTTTGATACTGCGGAAGCTGACCTGATCGCCGTGGTCCTGCAGCAGGATCGGGCCGCGGTCATTCATGCCGAACCCTTCCCATTTTTCATATTTGCTACGGGCAACAAGCGCCCTGAAAATGTTCGATTTCCGCTCGTATTCCACCACTTTGAAGCCGTTCAGCCAGTGTTGAACGGTATGATCGGGCAGCACGACGATGCGGCCCTGGTTCCACTCGCCGGGTTTCCGCTGAAACCGCTTTTCGGGTTTGTATGACGGTATCAGGTCGTACAGACTGGCCAGGGTGCGGTTGCCCACTACCCCTTGTTTCGCGTCGGGATGCCTTTCATCGTCGAGTATCTGGTATTCGAGGCCGATACCCGACTTGCCGCCGGAGTCGTAGTCTTCATTCACGAAATATTTCACCCCGGAATTGGCGCCCTCGGTCAGTCTGAACTCAAAAACGAGCTCAAAGACGCCGTACTGCTCTGTTGTGACGATATCATTTCCGGTTTCACTGCCATCGCTGGGACTCACCTGAATGACGCCATCCTGAATGGACCAGCGCCGGTCGGGCATCTTATCCGAATGAACACCGCGCCAGCCTGTGAAGTCGGTACCGTTGAACAGCAGCTTGTAGCCCTGTGCAGCCTCCTGCCCGGACAGGTTGTTGGGAATCAGGTTCACCACCGAAATCTGGTCGGGCGCACTGGCTGCGAGGTCTCTGGTTTGAATGCGGATATTCCGCCAGCGTATCTGCATCCCCTCTTTCATTTCACCATAGATACTATGTACCTGCAGGGCAATAAACCCGCGGGCGGTCATGTCGTCCACCAGATGCGCAACGGGCACGCCGTTGACCCAGGTTCGCAATACATTTCCGATGGCTTCAATGCGGTATTTGTTCCACTCTCCGTGCCGGAACGCCTGTTTGGCCGCCGGGTTGAGTTCGGGGATATAGAGCCAGTCGCGGCGTCCCTCGTCGTAAATACCGCCCGACCATGCCCTTGGTGAAGGGTCAATTTCCATCTGATAACCATGAACCCGGCCTTGCTGATAATCGGGCAGCGACAGGCTGCGGAACTGAATCCCCGAGTTCATCTTGTCGTCCACCAGCAACTCCAGTTCCAGGATAAAATCGCCGTACTCCTCGTTGGTACAGAGAAAAGAGTTGGGGGTATTGGCTACCGTTGTGCCGACAATACAGCCATTTTCAACGGAATAGACCGCTTTGCCGTTCTTCTGATTCCAGCCCTTGAGCGTTTTGCCGTCAAAAAGTGAAATCCATTGGGGCTTGCCGGCTAAAAGTGGTTCCGACAGGCACAGCATAACCAGAAAAGAGTACAGATATTTCATGGAATGATATTTACGAGCGAATGTAGGGCAAGGCGCACAAATATCATTTATCGCACTACCTTTACTTTCCCAATTTTTATCTCAGCTATGCAGACAGAAGGCAAAACAACTGCCGCCGGGGCAGGAAGGCCATTCATGGGCGACGATTTTCTGCTCGAAAACGACTTCGCAGCCGCGCTTTTTCACGAATATGCAGCCCGGATGCCGATTATTGATTACCACTGCCATTTGTCGCCTGCAGATATCGCGTCAGACCGTATTTTCGGGAACATGACCGAAATATGGCTGCAGGGGGACCATTACAAGTGGCGGGCCATGCGTGCCAACGGCATTCCGGAACACTATATCACCGGCGGGGCCACCGACCGGGAGAAGTTTGAAAAATGGGCACAAACAGTGCCTACCACCCTGCGCAATCCGCTGTATCACTGGACGCACCTGGAGCTGAGGCGCTATTTCGGTATCAGCGATCTGCTGAACCCGTCCACCGCCGCAGCTATTTACGAAGAAGGTAACCGCCAGTTGCCTGACCTGAGCGTGCAGACCATCCTTCAAAAAATGTCGGTGCAGGTTGTTTGCACCACAGACGACCCGGCTGATGATCTGGCTTTTCACCGGGCCATGCAAGGCATAACCGGAACGCGGGTATTCCCGTCGTTCCGTCCCGACAAGGCCATTCTGATACAATCGGAATCGTTCACCGGCTATCTGGAGCAACTGGGAGAAAAGGCGGGTATTTCTATACACTCTTTCGATACCCTGGAGGAGGCGCTGAACAGGCGAATGGATTATTTCGGGGCACTGGGCTGCCGCCTGTCGGATCACGGACTGGAGCGTATGTATTCGGCGCCGTTTACCATTATTGATGCCGACAGCATCCTCCGGAAGCGGCTTTCCGGGTCGGAGCTAACACATGAAGAAGCGGAGGAGTACCAGTCGGCCCTCCTGTACGTACTCGGGCGCGCGTATGCCTTGCGCGGGTGGACACAGCAGTTTCATCTGGGGGCACAGCGCAACAACAATACCCGCCTGCTCGGCACCGTGGGCGCCGACGCGGGTACCGACAGCATCGGCGACGAGCGGCAGGCATGGCACCTGGCCCGGTTCCTGGATTCGCTGGACAAAGACGATTTACTGGCAAAAACCATTCTGTACAACCTGAATCCGGCAGATAACGAGGTATTTGCCACCATGGCGGGCAATTTCAACGACGGCAGTGTGCCCGGCAAAGTACAATGGGGCAGTGCCTGGTGGTTCCTCGACCAGAAAGACGGCATGGAGAAACAGATCAATACCTTGAGCAATATGGGACTGATTTCCCGGTTTGTGGGTATGCTGACCGACAGCAGGAGTTTCCTGTCGTTTCCGCGGCACGAGTATTTCAGGAGGATACTCTGCAACCTGATTGGCCGCGACGTGGTACGGGGCGAATTACCTGCCGATCTGGAGCTGCTGGGAGGTATGGTACAGGATATTTGCTATTACAACGCCCGGAAATACTTCAACTTTCCTGAAAAATGAAAATAATCTGTTTTGGAGAAATCCTGCTCAGGCTGAGCCCAGCGGCGGGAAAACGACTGGTGCAGGCGGAGCAATTTGACGTGGTGTACGGAGGTTCAGAGGCCAACGTGGCCGTTTCAATGTCCGTGCTCGGGCACGAAAGCTGGTTCGTCACCCGGAATCCGGATAGTCCGCCCGGGCGCGCGGCGCTGGGCGCCCTGTCGAGATACGGCGTACAGACGGGCAAGGCAGTGTGGGGAGGCGACCGGCTGGGCATCTACTTCCTCGAACCCGGAGCGGGGTTGCGGGGCAGTCAGGTCATCTACGACCGCGCCGGGTCCGGCATGGCCACCCTGCAGCCCGGTATGATCAACTGGCGCGAGGTGCTGGCCGGTTGCGACTGGTTTCACTGGTCGGGAATTACCCCGGCTCTGTCGCAAAGTGCCGCAGATGCCACCCGGGAAGCCGTCATTACCGCCCGTGAAATGGGAATACAGGTATCCTGCGACCTGAATTACCGCGAAAAACTGTGGAAATATGGCAAACACCCGGCTGAAATAATGCCCGGGCTGATGCAGCAATGCACCGTCATACTGGGCGATCCGGGTACTTTTGACCTGTATTCGGGTGTAAAAGGTGCAACGGATGACGAGCTACTGCGTGAATTTGCTGCAAAACATCCGGGGATTGAATTCATTGCCATGACAAGAAGAGAGGGATTGACCGCCACGCATAATACCTACCAGGGAATCCTTTGGCACAAAGGAGCAATTCACCAATCGGCAGTTTACGATATGCCCGACATGACCGACCGCATCGGCGGCGGCGATGCCTTTATGGCCGGACTTGCTCACGGGCTGAGCCGCGGGAGCGGACAGCTGCAGGAAACGATTGAATTTGCGGCGGCGGCAGCAGCGCTCAAGCACTACATTGCCGGTGATTTCAATTTGAGTACAGAAAAAGAGATAAAAGGACTGATGACTGGAAATACCGGGGGGAAAGTGAGCCGGTAATTCAAGATTTATCTGATTAAAAGACCGCAAGCATAACATTATCTAGCGTGAGTTTCCTCCTTGCAGTCGGAATGACTGGGCGTTTTTTATTCTATGGGACAGGGGTGTGTTGTCGGCGCTGCCGACAACATAACCCTGACTTTTTCAGACTATGTGTCCAGTCATTCCGACGAAGGAGGAAACGCTCACTCGGTCTTCATCTTCTCCCGAAGATCCTTCACATACTCCACCGTTACATCGAACAGACTGGCGACTTCTTCATCAGGCATATCTGGCATTTTGAGCAGGAAGGTACCGATCGTAAGAGTCCGGGCC
>JBEGNB010000241.1:0-11926 GCA_041182785.1 Bacteroidota bacterium | reverse complement strand
AGCCGGACTCGAGCTGGCCATGGATATCCTGAAAAAACGACGCAACCAGAACAGGCAGATCTTCATGATCACCGATGGCAAGCCCACCTGCCTTAAAATCGGTAAAAAGTACTACAAAAACTCCTTCGGACTCGACCGGAAGATCGTAAACAGGTGTCTGAACCTGTCCATGCAGTGTAAAAAACTCAATATTCCCATCACCACCTTTATGATTGCGCGCGACCCCTACCTGGTGCGCTTCGTGGAGGCATTCACCCAGACAAACGGCGGCAAGGCGTTTTACTCATCGCTCTCCGGACTGGGTTCGTTCGTTCTGGAAAACTACAAGCGCCGCAAGAAGCGCTAAACAATACAAGATGTACACATTACTCATCACCATCGTTATCGGGCTGTTTGTGGCCATGCTCTTCGTCAACCTGTATTTCAGGGCCAAGGTATTCAAGGTGTACGGAATTCTGGTGCGCAACAAGGTCGAGTTCGGCGCCACACACATCTTTAACCGGAAAAAACTGGAAGAGGAAATATTGCCGAGGTATCCGCAGTTTCAGAACGAAATCGAGACATTTATCAAACACATGCGCAATTCCATCCGCATGGCCTCGGTTTTGTTGCTGCTCATTACGCTCTTTGGGGGGATTCTGATGTATTTCAGGGATTAATCTGATCAAATAATGAAAATAGGAGTTTTGGGTGCCGGACACCTGGGAAAGATTCATATCCGGTGTATATTATCGGAAGACTGCAGCAGCGTGTGGGATTTCGCCGGTTTTTATGACCCTGATGACCAGAATGCCGCTTCTGCCATCGCTCAGTTTGGTGTCAGGCGTTTCAATACGTACGAGGAATTGCTCGGCAAAGTGGATGCCGTGGATATCGTGACGCCAACGCCCTTCCATTTCAGGCTGGCTTCGGAGGCCCTGCGCGCAGGCAAGCACGTGTTTATCGAAAAACCGGTCACGCACACCGTTGATGAAGCCGATGAACTGCTGAAACTGGCTGCCGATACCGGACTTAAAGTGCAGGTGGGTCATGTGGAACGATTCAATCCGGCTTTCACCGGACTGAAAGGCATGACACTCCAACCTATGTTTATCGAGGGGCACCGGCTGGCCGCCTTCCAGCCCCGGGGCACCGATGTATCAGTCATACTAGATCTGATGATTCACGATCTGGATCTGGTGCTGCACCTTGTAAAATCACCGGTAAAAAAAGTAAGTGCCAGTGGCGTGGCAGTTCTCAGCCATACACCCGATATCGCCAATGCCCGCATCGAATTTGAGAACGGATGTGTGGCTAACCTCACTGCAAGCCGGATTTCCATGAAAAGCATGCGAAAAATGCGCCTTTTTCAGGAAGATCACTATCTGAGCCTCGACTTCAGCGAGAAAAACGCCCAGATTATCAGGTTGTATGATCAGGCCGCCGACAATCTGCCGCCGGTGGACCAGCTCATGGAGTTCGATACGCCCCGCGGAAAAAAATGGCTGGAAATGAGAATGCCCGAAACCGCACCGGTTAATGCCATCGTGGAAGAACTGCGTACCTTCCACCACGCCATCGCCACCGATACCACCCCGGTTGTATCACTACAAGACGGGGTGGATGCGCTCAGACTCGCACACTGGATACTGAACGAAATTGGTTCCTGAACTATACCTGTACGAACTATCAGTTGCTGACAATCAGAAAAATACCCCCGTTTATCAGATAAACACCGCCGGGTAGTTCAGGCTCATGGAAATAAATAGTGTTTTCACCTGGTGTGACGTCCACGATACGTTCGCGAATAATTCTCCCTTGCAAATCTGTTAACCGGAAGTGATGTGACTCGCTGCGGTCGCTGTTCAGTTTCAGAACGAAATCGCCCAACGAAGGATTGGGGAATATCCTGGTACCCGTTCTGCCTGACAGTTCGCCGGTACCCGAGGTGAGACTCAATATCAGAGTATCATTTGCAGCGGCACACACATTGGAGGCCGTCAGCACAACTGTGTATATACCCGGCGAAGAGTAGGTGTGCACCGGATTGATCTCTGTACTGGCAGCGCCATCACCGAAATCCCACAGATAACTCAGCGCGTTTACACTCGTATTGTTAAAGGTAGTGGTCAGATTTTCCGAAGTGTAATCGAACGACGATACCAGCTCCGGCGCCAGTATTTTGATGTTACCCCAGCATTTGTTACCGGAAACAAGGTCATTCACCCGATACTGATAGGTTTTTCCGATATCGTCCACACCTGCCACACCCAGTACCCATGGACCGTTTCCGTAAGGGGGTGTCCTGTCAAATTCTACCCGGAAATTATCGTACCCACCCGGATATGTACCTTCCAGAAATGCTTCTGGTGGTACTGTATCGCTACAAGTTGGAGCCAGTGGATAATTCACCAGATCGTTACAGACCAAAGAAACCTGCGCAGAAAGGAGGCCTGTCAGCAGGAAAAACATGAGAAGAAAAAAGTGACGCATTAATGAGTGATTTATTATTATAGATGATTGGTCAAATGCATTTTCCCGTCCCTCAACTCAAATCCGCCCGAAAACAGGTCTTCAGCCAGGTCAAAACTGCCATCCAGATCGAGGTAGCGGGTGTTCGGACAACTGTATGCCGCGTGCAGGGCAGCAGTTATACTCAGCGAACTCTCGTCGTTACAGCCCCAGAACAGACTGATGCCGGCTTGTTCGGCAATACCGGCAATCTCCCGGGCCGCCAGGATGCCGCCGCATTTCATCAGTTTAATGTTGAAAATTCCAAAGGGCCGCGGATGCTGTGTGAGGGACAATGCCGTTTCAGTACCGGTAAGCGATTCGTCGGCAACGAGTATGTCGCGGAGCTGCGAGGGCAGCGTAATAAGTAAATGCTCACCTCCAACCGGCAAGGGCTGCTCGATAAGCTCCACATCGCAATTTTCGTATATCTGTATCAGCTGCTGTGCGTTGTAGCTCTGATTGGGGTCAATACGCAGCCTGATGTCCTTGCCAACGGTTTCCCGAAGGCGCAGCAGCAGTTCGACATCCTGCGCTGTTTCACCGCCGCCGGTCTTGATCTTCAACGCCCTGAAACCCATACTGACAAATTCCACCGCCTCTTTCAGTGCTTCTTCGACGGGCATGATTCCAATGGTGACAGAGGTGGGCAGCGGCTCCACGCATTGCCCGTAAAAAGAGACAATGGGAACTCCCAGATACTGGCAGAACGCATCGTGCAGCGCCAGATCAAGGGCTGCCTGTGTGCCGGGCATCCCGGGAAAAGCACGCCGGATATCGCGTATTATCTGCTGAAAATGCCGGATATCGCGGCCGACTAACTGCTGTACAGGCTCCGACTGCAGGTTCTGAAATGAAATGCGGGCATTCTCGCCGATTACCTCCTCGGCCGGGCTCCCCGACCCGTGGCCGATTATTCCGTTGTCCAGTTCCAGTTCCACAAATACAAGCTCCACGTCCGAAAATGTCTCGGAGGAAATGGTGTACGGCTTTTTAAGGGGTATTTTCCTGTAATGCGGCCTTATTTCGCGTATTTTCATGCCTTCAGCGATTTCAGTACGGGCAATATTTTCTCCACGCCTTCTTCCAGCGGCAGCATCACGGGTATGTTGAAACGGGCCTCATACGCATCCCTGTACCGGACGGCCTCTTCAGGGGTACAGCCCTCTGTGTTGAGAGCCATCGCAATCACCCTGGAACCAAAACACTCGATGAGGTTTATCTCTGTACCCACATCGGGGATACGGCCCCAGTGCGCGTCGTTGTCATAGTACTCCCTCGCGGGCGCGTGCACGAGTACGACCGATCTGGCATTGCCCGAAATCAGAAACTCGGATCCGCACGGTCCGCTCGGGTTCCTGAGCGACGCCTGCCCCTCCAGCAGTATGAAATCCGCCTGTGTTTCCTTCCAGCACGTAACGATAGCGTGTTCCAGCTCGCCGGAAACGAAATCGTTCAGCGTGGAGTCGAAGATGAATCCGTACTTGCCACCCTGCAACCAGCCGGTCTGGCCGGTGTATATCATTTGGGTGTTTATCCCGGCCGCCTGACAACATTCCCTGATCAGGCGGGCGGTGGTGCGCTTCCCAAGGGCACAATCGGTACCCATGACGGCAATCACCGGTGCGGTTACTTTCCATATTTCACCCGTCCAGAAATGCAGATCGGCGCAGTTCCTGGGCTTGCGCACATCAATGAGCTCCACGCCGTGCGCCGTTGCCAGTGCCGCCATTTCTTCATTGTCAGAAAGATACTCGTGCAGTCCGTTCACCACCGACAAACCGCTTCTGATGGCTGTTCTGACCATCTCGCGCATATCGGGAGGCAGAACGCCGCCAACGGTAGCAATTCCGATAATCAGGTAACGCACATCGGGAACTGCCTGTATTGCCGATTCCAGCGAACCGAAAAAAGGGATGTTACGATGCTTGCCATCGAGCAGTTCTCCGGCATCCCGGCCGGCATTTTCGGGGGCATCCACCACGCCTGATATACTGAAACGTTCGGTGCCTCGCACCAATCCGTGCGCTGTTTTGGCATCGTTGATGTGAAAAAGTCCGTTCGTGAGAACGATAGCCTTGTTATTCATTAACGCTTTCTTCTAATTAAAACACCGGGCAATTCACCCGTTGATTTCTTGTTTTCATATACAGTTTTACCATTCACCCAAACCTTGTCAATACCGTCCGAAAGTGCCTTCCCGTCCTTTACACTGGCATTGTCAATGACTGTTTCAGGGTCGAACAGCACCAGATCGGCGTAATTGCCGGGCACTATAACACCCCTCTGCGGCAATCCAACCTGATCGGCAGTGAGCCCGGTCATTTTGTAAACGGCCGTTTCCAGCTGCATGAGTTTCTGTTCCCTGACGTACCTCCCGAGCACGCGCGTGAACGCACCATGCCCGCGCGGGTGCCCGCCCGAGGCACCGTCGGAACAGAAACAGGTGTGCGGCCACAGCATCAGATTCGATACGTCGAAATCGTCCATGGACTTGCCCATAATCGCCTCGATACCATCGGCATAGCCCGGATTGTTTTTTCCAAACTCCTCTGCCAGTGCGATGAGGTCCATGAGCGTCTGCGCGGGTTTTTGCTCGCGTAAACGGGCTATTTCCGACAGCGTTTTACCGGCATATTCGCGATTGGGTGCAAAGCGAACCACGACAGACTGCTCCGGATCGAAAAGCTGGTTCACGGCAAACTCGGCGCTGGCCAGATTCGTAAAGTCTCGATTGGGAAACAGCACCCGGAGTGTGGAATTCCAGAAATTATACGGATAAATATCGGCCGTCACGTCTATTCCTTCCGCCCGGGCGGCCTGCAGTCGTTCGAGCAGGAGCAGGGATGTTTTCCATTGGTCGCGCTTGGCAATCTTGATATGTGAAATTTGCACCGGAATACCCGTTTTTCTTCCAATATCGAGAATTTCATCCACTGCATCGTTCATATTGATATCTTCACTGCGGATATGGCTCATATACCGGCCTCCCGATCGGGCGGCTACAGCGGCAAGTTCGAGCACCTCATTCCGGCTCGAATAGAACGCCTCCTCGTATTCCAGTCCGGTATTCAGTCCGAGCGACCCCTTCTCCATTTCAGCTTGCAATATGGATTTCATACGTTCCACTTCGGTCGGGGTAGCTGTTCTGAACAGGTTGTCGGGACCCATGACCTGTTCGCGGAGCGTGGAGTGCCCCGTGTAGGAGGCAATATTGACGGCCGCCTTGTGGTTGTCCATAAAGTACTGCAGCGTGTCCAGCGGATAGCTGTTGCCGTCCTGACCGATAACAATGGTGGTAACGCCCTGATTAAGGGATGGTATTGCCTCGGGATGCGCATCCAGTCCGCCGAAATGATGACTATGCGCGTCAATGAATCCGGGTGCCAGTGTTCGGCCATTGCCCTCCGTAATTTGTTCGCCGGGGAAAGGTGACAATTGACCGATTTCCCAGATGCGGTCGTCCTTCAGGCGCACGTCCTCGCGGCGTGCAGGTGAGCCGGTACCGTCAATCAGCTTAACCTGGCGGATCAGGTGCGTACGCGGGATATGGACAGGCTGGTTGTTCAACAGCGCCCTGACTGCGTCGCGGGCGGTACCATCAGTTGAGTTGCTGAGCAAGATGACAGTAGTTTTCGAGTCGGGGTACCGCTCGACCAGATTTCTGAATCCCAGCCAGCTGCCGGTGTGATACACTTTCCGGGAAGTGGAATCAACAAACCAGCCAAATCCGTAATTGAACGGCGTACCGTTGTTGAGTTTACCGGGACTGAAAAGTTCCCTGAGTGCTGCCGGACCGACCAGCTTGCCGGTGTAAAGCGCCTGATCCCAGGCGAGCAGATCCTCTGCGCAGGAATAAATACCTCCTACCCCGACCACCCCATCGAACCGGGTAAGGTCGTTAAGCACGTAATTCCCGTTTTTGCGTTCAAAGCCGGGCACGCGACTCCGATCGCGGGCGTGTGCGTACCGCGCATCGAGCGCATACGCGAAGGTATTTTTCAGGTTAAGCGGCCTGACAATCTGCTGCTCCAGCACCTCACCAAAGGACTTTCCGGTAATTTTTTCAATTACTGATACCAGCAAAACATATCCGGTAGTGCCATATTTCCACTTTTCGCCCGGCGCGAACAGCAGCTCGGGCTTTACCTCTGCCAGCAAAACCAGGAAATCATCATTGCTCAGTGTGTCGAGCGTATTCGTATGCTGCTGAACAATCACCTGATAATCGGGTAGTCCGGAAGTATGCGTGAGAAGGTGCCTTATCGTGATATCCGGGTAAGGAAATCCGGGAATAAACTTGCGCACCGGATCCTCGTACCCGAGTTTGTCCTGCTCGTTCAACTGCACAATCAGAAGCGCGATAAACTGCTTGGAAACAGAGGCCAGATTAAAGGCAGTGCGGCTGGTGACTGGCTCCGGCACATCGGGAGCCGGGGTACCCAGTGATTTGCTGTACACTACCCTGCCCTCGCGCGCGAGCAATACCGTTCCGTTGAACATGGACTGCTGGTGGAGCACATGCAGGATGGAGTCGAGCGCAGAAAGTGGCAGCGACTGGCCTCTAACCGTTGTGGACAAGAGGGCCGCGAAAATAACAAGGAGAGATTTTACTGTTTTGGAGTATAAAAAATCTGTCGCCTGGCTAAAAATGCTCATACCAGCTAAATTGATTATCAATAATATGCCTCTTTTGTGTTTTCACATGACTTTCAAAAGCCTGTGCGACCGGCGAAAGTTTCTTCCCTTTCAGCCAGATAAGGTACCAGCTTGACAGCAACGGAAGTCCGTCATACGGTATGATTGCCAGCTCACCCTGCTGAAGCTCGTGCCTCAGGCCAATCAGCGGCATGATGGAATAGCCAAGCCCCGCGAGAATAGACTGCTTTACCGCCTCGTTGGAGGTGAGTTCGATACGCCTGGTAAAGGGTACATCGTACTTTTCAATAAATTTTTCCATCATTTTACGGGTTCCGGAGCCATTTTCCCTGAAAATGAGCGGCATTTTACCCACGGGTTGTACCCCGTCAGAATCGGTTGTACCAGCTTTCCCCACAAGGTACAGCTTGTTGGGTAGCAGTTCAATTTTTTCCACTTTCAAATTTTCGGGCAGGATGGATACCAGTGCGAAATCCGTTTCATTCCGCTCCATGCTTTCCAGTACACTCAGCCGGTTTGTCACATCAATTTTAAGGTCAATACCGGGATTGTTTTTAACAAAATCGGCCAGAAAATAGGGCATAATGTACTTCCCGGTGGAAACAACCGAAATCTTGAGCAATCCGAAGAGTTGTCCCTGATATGCCCTGGTTTTGTTATTGATTGCGTACACCTGATCCAGAATCGCTTCGGCTGACTGTGCTATTTCGCGGCCAAATTCAGTGATATAAATCTTTCGGCCAACCACCTCCGTCAGCGGAATCTCGAACTGGTCCTGAAAATTCTTCAATTGAATGGAAACGGCAGGTTGCGTCAGGTTCAGCTCCTCGGCTGCCTTGGTAACGCTACTCAGCTGTACCACTTTCAGAAATACCTGAAGCTGGTTTAACGTATAATTCATAACAAAAGCTTATTTATTTCATTGCAAATATAAATAGAAACAAATGATTTAATCAAAGGAAATTTGTGCCGCCAATCAAACATATTTGTCGGGTTAGTCGTCTGAAAGACAAAAACTGCCTGATAATGACACAAACATAAAACTATGACCAGAATTACTGTAGCGAAGGGCGACGGCATCGGCCCTGAAATCATGGATGCCACGCTCTCCATCATCAAAGCTGCCGGTGCACGCATCGAGGTGGACGAAATCGAGGTGGGCGAAAAGGTTTACCTGTCAGGCAATACATCAGGCATCGCCTCCGAATCCTGGGATACCATCCGCCGGAACAAGATTTTCCTGAAAGCTCCTATCACTACTCCGCAGGGTGGCGGCTACAAAAGCCTGAATGTTACCACCCGAAAATTCCTGGGCCTGTACTCGAACGTACGCCCGTGCATGAGTCTTTTCCCGTTTGTGAACACCAAACACCCGGTGATGGATGTAATCATCGTGCGTGAAAATGAAGAAGACCTGTACGCTGGCATCGAACATCAGCAGACCGACGAAGTAGTTCAGTGCCTGAAACTCATCAGTCGCCCGGGCTGTGAGCGTATCGTACGATATGCCTTTGAGTATGCTCGGCAACAGAACAGGAAAAAAGTGACCTGCTTCACCAAGGACAATATCATGAAACAGACAGATGGTCTTTTCCATGCTGTTTTCGATGAAATTGCACGCGAATACCCCGAAATTGAAAACGAGCACTGGATTATTGACATCGGCGCCGCGAAGCTGGCCGATACCCCCGAAGCCTTCGACGTGATTGTAATGCCCAACCTGTATGGCGATGTACTCTCCGATGTGGCGGCACAAATAGCCGGTTCGGTAGGTCTGGCGGGTTCTGCCAATATCGGCGAAGAGTGTGCCATGTTCGAGGCTATTCACGGCTCGGCACCGCGCAGGGCCGGCCAGAATGTAGCCAATCCATCGGGACTGCTGCAGGGTGCCATCATGATGCTCAACCATATCGGACAAAGCGACGTGGCGGAAAATGTACAAAACGCCTGGCTGAGAACGATCGAAGAAGGGGTACATACGTATGATATATACAAAGAGGGAGTGAGTACCCGCAAAGTGAGCACCAGCGAGTTCGCAGAGGCAGTAATCGCCAATCTGGGCAAAAAACCGGAAAAACTGAAGTCCGTGGCCTACTCCGAGAGCCCGAAACTCAATCTACCCAAATACCAGCGCAAAAAACCGGCCGTGAAAAAACTGGAAGGGGTG
Source organism: Bacteroidota bacterium (assembly GCA_041182785.1). Taxonomy (GTDB): domain Bacteria; phylum Bacteroidota; class Bacteroidia; order Chitinophagales; family Saprospiraceae; genus M3007. The sequence goes on along the minus strand of JBEGNB010000241.1, from coordinate 2,610 downwards.
GATCTCTTCGTACACTGGCCCGGCGAAAATCCGGATGATCTGGCAGCCATCGTGCAAAAGCTGGACACTGCCGGAGTGAAACTCTCCATGATCACCAACCGCGGCATCAAGGTGTGGCCCGACGGCTTCAGCGAGACATTCTGCACCGACCACTGGAGATGCCGGTTCAAACCCGTTTCATCCGACGGAATCAATTCTGCCACTATCATTGAACTTCTTAACAGCGCGCTTGTTCACGGTGTTGATGTCATCAAAACCGAAAACCTGTACAGCTTCGACGGAAAACCGGCGTTCTCGCTGGGACAGGGACAGTAAAAGCGCAAAATGATTACAAGGGATATCCAGCTGGCAGTTGACTGCCTCGACAAAAATGATGTAGTGGGAATGCCTACCGAAACGGTTTACGGACTGGCCGGTAACGCATTCAGTGAACAGGCGGTGCGCAGAATTTTTGAGGTCAAAAAACGACCTTCCTACAACCCGCTCATCGTTCATATCAATGGCACCGCCGATTTGAATGCCGTGGCCACGGATATTCCTGAAGCAGCTGTAGTACTCACCCGGCACTTTTGGCCCGGTCCCCTGACAGTCGTTCTGAAAAAGAAGAGTTGTATTCCTGATCTGGTTACAGCAGGCAAGGCAACTGTGGCTGTCAGGGCGCCGGACCACCCGGTAGCCCAGGAACTTCTGAGAAGAACCTCTTACCCGCTGGCGGCTCCGAGTGCCAATCCTTTCGGGACCATCAGTCCTACCACCGCAGATCATGTAGATCGCTATTTTGGCGATATTATCCCCTGCGTACTCGATGGGGGGCCCTGCAGAAAAGGAATCGAGTCAACCATAGTAGGCTTTAGTGACGACGGCAGCCCCGTAATTCTGCGTCTGGGCTCTATCACCCCCGAGGAAATCGAGGCTGTTATCGGAAACGTGACAATCAGAAACAAGGCAGCGGCATCCCCGGATGCTCCGGGCATGCTTAGTCGCCATTATTCCCCGAAAACACCGCTTGTTATTTCCGACAATCCGGAAATAACTCTGGAAATGTACAGCGATCAAAAGGTCGGACTGCTCACATTCAGCAAGCGAGTGCCCGACAGGCCCGGACTGGTTCAAATAGTTCTTTCCGAAAAAGGGGATATGAACGAGGCCGCCGCCACACTGTACGCGGCACTGCACGAACTGGACCAGCTCTCTGCCGAAGTCATCATTACCAGCCTTCTGCCGGAAACAGGACTGGGAAAAGCGCTGAATGACAAACTGCTCAGGGCAGCGGAGAAGGAAGACAGCCTGACACCAGACCTAACCTGAACTGATGTAAATCGCATCTTGCCTCGTATCTTCGGTATAACAGATTTTCAGATCGCACGAACCAGGTTTGTTTAACCGCAGAGTTACGCCGAGTATGGCGCAGAGTATCGCAGAGAAAGTTTTTTTGCGTTACTCTGCGGTTAACTCTGCGTTACTTTGCGGTTAACTCTGCGTTACTCTGCGTTACTCTGCGGTTAACTCTGCGTTACTCTGCGGTTAACTCTGCGTTACTCTGCGGTTAAACAAAACTAACACACCTGAGACCAGAGTGAAACCCATGCAGAAAACAGGCTTCCGGAAAGGAGCCGGAAATTACCAGGGGTACTGGGAGTTATCCTTGTACGACTGATAATCACGGGATTGTTAACTCCCGGGTGTAGAGTGTTCCTTATACTATCAGGAGTCGTACTGTCAGACAAAAATACATACCGCCACCACATCACCCGGACTCAGATTTTCCTTGTTGCGAATATCAGCCTTTACGGGCAGCAGGTAAGTGGACAACCGGGTATCGAACCAGATGGCGGTATCCCAGTCAGCATTGCCGATACGGGCACGCGCTTTCAGCCTGCCCCATCCCTCCTCCTGCCACTTCAGTGCCTCCCTGATCTCGGCAGCCATTACAGGCGGGAGCGAGAGAAAGTACCATCCAGCCGGATGCCGCCACATTGGAGCGGTGAAGGAATATGGTATTGGGACATGCATGACTCAGGTAATCATCCTGTGAATTTCTGTTTTTTCTTCTCCGTCGAAGCGATAAGCCACCAGTTGCCCACCTTTGGCAACACTGTAATCGAGGCAACAGACATTATGCCTGAAAGGTGACGGAGCGCCCTCCAGCCAATAGTGCCCAAAAAACACCGTTTTTTCGGCGTGCAAGTAGTAATCATGTGAATCGAGCGCCGACAAGTCGAGCGGATGATCGGGCAGGTTATCCATGGGTACAACGCTCATTGATTGGTAAGTTTGTGTAGCCGGATTCTCCCACCATTTGATCCGTATTTCCTTTCTTTCGATACCATCTTTGTCGCTGAACCGATAACCTTCCGGGATTCCAATTTCCTTTCCCTTCAGCGTTTGGTCCACGGCCTTGTAGAGATCAGTTCCTTTCTGTGCTGATTCGTATATCAGCTCGTCAGTCAGTCGGTCGTTGACGAGTTTTTGTCTCAAAAGTTGTATATTCTTTTCATCCCAGCAGGCGTGAACAGCCCTGAATCCGTCGGTTTCATAGTAAAGCGGAAGCGTTTTGAACCATTCCAGGTAGTCTTCATACTCCTTCTGATTATTCTTGAACTGATAAAG
>JBEGNB010000240.1:0-2689 GCA_041182785.1 Bacteroidota bacterium | reverse complement strand
TATCCGGAGTACTCTTGTACGGGAGGACCGTTTCCTATGCCGGGGGGTGCCAAAAACAGTCCTTACCCAAACTTCTGTGTCGGAAACGAGGATACCTATGAATTCCTCACAGACATTCTTTCAGAGGTGGCAGAATTATTCCCTTCGGAATACATACACATCGGAGGCGACGAGGTGGATCGCGCCCAGTGGAGCAAATGTGCCCGCTGCCAGAAACTGAAAGGTGACCTGAAAATAGAGGACGACTCAAAACTACAGGTATATTTTACCGAAAGAATAGAGGAAATTCTGGCCGGTATGGGCAGAAAACTGATGGGTTGGGATGAGATAATGGAGGGTGGCACGCTTACACCTTCTGCCGGGGTGATGGTTTGGCGGGGTGAAGACCTTGTGAAGAAGGCAACAGCAGCCGGACATCAGGTGGTTGTTACACACAACTACTATTTTGATCTGTACCAGGGGAGTCCTGCTCTCGAACCAATGACTTATGGTTACCTGCCCCTTGAAAAGGTTTACACCTACGAACCGGTTCCTTCCGGATCAACAGATATGGAGCGAGCCAACATACGCGGTGTGGAGGGTTGTTTGTGGACAGAAATGATACCGGACAGCAAAAAAGCCGAGTACATGCTCTTCCCGAGGCTGCTGGCCCTGTCTGAGGTTGGATGGACGCAACCGGAAAAGAAGGACTGGAAGCGCTTCGTATCCTCCTTGCCCAGCTATTTGAAAAGACTGGATGAACAGCAGATCAGTTATGCAACGAGTATATTTGATCCCCAGATTAAACTGGCTCCGGAGGGTGGAGTAATGACCTGTCAGTTTGGTCAGCAAATTCCGCAGGGCGAAATCAGATACACACTGGACGGCACAGAGCCTGGAGCAGGTTCCGCCTTGTACACTGCACCGGTCAGACTGAGGGGCAAATCAGAAATACGAGCGAAAGCGTTTTACTCTGCGGGCAAGTCCAGCAAAACAGCCTCAGCCTCCTATCTGCCGTCACTGGCAACCGGCAAACAGTTTTCACTCAAATTCCAGCCAGCGAAACAGTACAATGGTGAAAGGCCCTGGATACTGAATGACGGGATTAAAGGATCGATTTCATTCAACGACGGCAACTGGTGCGGTTTCTACGGGGATAATGTTGAGATGACCCTTGATCTGGGCGAGAAACAGGCGATTAGATCTTTAAAGGCAAATTTCTTTGAACAGGAAAGAAGCTGGATATACCTTCCTGAGGCAATAGAAGTCGAGCGCTCCGATGATGGAGAAAACTGGACAACCATTGCCTCAAATCCGGGACCTGTTGCTGACGGAAAGGAAGGCATCAAAACAATCAACCTGGTTTTCGAGGGGGTCAATACGAGGTATTTGCGTGTCAAGGCCCGTAACAAAGGGCAGCATCCGGTTTACCCAGAGGGCAAATGCTGGATTTTTATGGATGAGATCGAGTTGAATCAGTAATCATATTGCTGCAAACCGTATCGCTCAATAGTGCTGATAAGTTTATCTGCATAGGCTCTGTCAGTTGCATATCCCATGGTTTTCAGTCCGTAAGCCCACTTTCTATAATCCTTGCCATACTTTTTCAGTCTGGCATAACGGCCGCCGGACAGGAGTATGCTGTGGGCCCTCCAGCTGAGTTTTGGATCCTTGAAATTGAGGAAAAAATCCTTGTGTGAATCATCGGAGTGATTGGTACAATGGCCTTTTTTACAATTTCGGGAGAAACACTTCATACCAAAATGATTGTTGTTTCTCACAGCAAGTGTACTGGTACCTGCACGACTTTCAATAATTCCCTGTGCGAGGCTGATACTTGCCGGAATACCATATCGTGTCATTTCCTGGCGTGCGACGGAGCTGAATTTTTTAATATAGCTTGCTGTCTGATCACCCCTCAGCGACTCAACCCTGACCGGTGCAGCATCATTTACCGGCTTTTTGGCAACCTTTTGTTTAACTTCAGTTGCCTTCTTGAGTTTTGACACGGATGCCAGCGATTTCTCGGGTCGTTCATCCCTGACATCCGACATAATTCCGAGTTGCGTTTCACTACTTACCCTCGACTGACGGACGCCTGATTTTGATCTGGTCAATGCTGCTGATTTTTCAGTACTTCCATCTTCTGCTTCGGTATTCCAGTCTATCGAAGAAACGGGCCCTTGCACAAATGCTGCTGCGGGACTGTCGTTAAACAGGGCAAAATAACCGGCACCCACAAGAAAACCTACCTTTAGCAAGGTTCCTCTGCTAAATATATTGACGGAACAGGTATGCCACAAATACCTCAGGGTAGTCCATTTCCTGTTAATACTGTTTACCTTGCCTGGAGCGGCATGATGCGTTCGTTCCCTGCCTGCATAACCCAGATGGGCAGATGGCAGACTGTCGGCTTGTTTTGATCTGGAGGAGGCTTCACTGAATCTGAATCTGTGAAGAAGCTCCTCTTCCGCGTACAATTTGTTCTTTCCCATGATGTTGAATTTAGTGAAGCAAAGATAAAACAATTAGTTTTTATTTTAAAACATTTTCTTTCAAAAATAAAAGAAATTGTTTTTAATTTTTTTTAATCAATTCAAAATCAATTGTTTTTAATACAAACTTATTTTCAACACCACGACTCATTGCTGTTCGTTCACCTGACTTGTACAGACGGGCAGCGTTTGGGACACATAATTCGTTTTAGTAG
>JBEGNB010000239.1:0-6354 GCA_041182785.1 Bacteroidota bacterium | reverse complement strand
CTTTATGGCCACGGATTGGGTATCATTGGAACCCTGCTTATTCTGATTGGCGTCGTTATGTACATAGTCAGGAAGCGCTATCGTTTCATGGACAAGCTGGGCCGCCTGAAATACTGGCTTGAATTTCACATTTTCCTGTGCAGTCTGGGGCCGCTCATGGTTCTTTTCCACACTGCATTCAAGTTTGGCGGTATCGTTTCCATAGCTTTCTGGAGCATGGTAGCCGTTGTGGCATCCGGAGTAGTTGGCAGGTTTATTTATGTGCAGATTCCCCGCTCTATTGAAGGTCGAGCACTCAACCTGCACGAAATTGAGGCGATGAAAGTGAATCTGGAGCAACTGCTGAAATCAAACTATCAGCTGGATGAAAAAACCAGCCGGCACATTCATGAAGCCACGCTGCATGCTGCCGACATGTTCGGCGGATCCCTGATTTCAAATATCATAAATAAACATCTGGAAGACAGGAAAAAACTAAACAATATTCGCAAAGAGCTGATAAACAATAATTTGCCCAGGAAAGAAATTAAAAAAGTGCTCAGCCTGATAGGTAATGAACTAAGTCTTCAGAACAGAATCGGCAGGCTTCAGACCATGCAGAAACTGTTTCGCTACTGGCACGTAGCACACCTGCCATTTGCTCTGATTATGCTGGTTATCGTAGTCATACACGTACTTATTACAGTGTCATTCGGAGCTACCTGGATATTCTGATTCCGGCTTTTTCATTCTTTCCACACCTGATTACCCTTTTATGCTCGAACAACTCGTCATTTACGCCGTCATGCTCGGCTTCTGCGGATTCATCGTATTCTACTATCTCAGAAAGATGAAGCAGGTTTCCGACGAAACGGAATCGAAGATCGAACAGGCCAAGCAGGATGGTCTCTTTGAACCCGTTTCCCTTCATCCCGTGATTGACCTCGGTACTTGCATTAAAAGTGGTGCCTGTGTAACCGCTTGTCCTGAACACGATATACTGGGTATCATGAATGGGCGCGGGACACTCATCAATGCCTCCAACTGTGTCGGGCACGGAGCCTGCTTCCACGCCTGTCCGGTGGAAGCCATTTCTCTGGTAATCGGAACTGAAAAACGAGGTGTTGACCTTCCGCATGTGAATCAGGACTATGAAACCAACGTACCCGGTATTTATATCGCCGGTGAACTGGGAGGTATGGGACTTATCAAAAACAGTGTGGAACAGGGACAGGCTGCCGTTGACAGTATAGTAAAAAAAGGCCATAAAAAAATCTCTGACCTGCTCGATCTGGTCATCATCGGAGCAGGTCCGGCCGGTATTTCAGCCAGCCTGACAGCCAAAAAGCATCAACTGAACTTTGTGACGCTGGAGCAAGACTCTCTGGGAGGCACTGTTTTCACCTTCCCGAGATCCAAAATTGTAATGACCTCCCCGATGGATCTGCCGCTGCATGGCAAGGTAAAACTGTTCGATACCTCCAAGTCGGAGTTGCTGGATTTGTGGACCAGCGTTCTGACCAAAAATCAGATCGAAATCCGGGAGCATACCAAGGTGGAATCCATCATCAATGAGAAGACGCACTTTGTAGTTAACACTGCAAAAGGAGAGGTATTCAAAACGCAGAATGTAGTAATCGCCATAGGCCGGCGTGGCTCTCCCCGTAAACTGGGTATTCCGGGTGAAATGAGCGAAAAAGTAGCATACCGACTACTCGAACCGGAGATGATATCCGGGAAACGTATCATGGTAGTAGGTGGTGGCGACTCGGCCATCGAATCGGCGCTGCTTCTGGCAGACCAGAATCAGGTGACATTGTCCTACCGCAGCGATTCGTTCGCGCGTGCCAAGCCCAAAAACCGGGAAAACATAGCAGAGGCTATCCTGAAAAACACCGTGGATGTACGTTTCAATAGTAATCCGCTTGGTATCGAACGGGATTACGTGCTGTTATCAACGCCGGAAGGCGAGGTGAAAGTACCGAATGATCAGGTATATATCTTCGCCGGGGGCGAATTACCTACCGATTTTCTGAAAAACGCTGGCATCGAAATCACAAAACGATTCGGATACACCGTCAAATCGTACAGAAAATAATCAGCGTTTGGGCGGCAAACCCATGCCGGGCATACCCGGCATCTTACCCATGGGCATATTGGCGAACTGGTGCATCAGTTTGCGCATCTGCTCGAAATTGCGGATAAACAGGTTGATCTGATCCAGATTCTGTCCGCATCCGCGCGCGATTCTTTTCTTTCTGCTCAGGTTGATTAAATCCGGGTTGGCGCGCTCTTTTGGAGTCATACTCTGGATAATCGCCTCGATGCGCACCAGTGCCTTGTCGTCAATCGGGGCATCCTTCAGGGCCTTGCTTACACCCGGAATCATACCCATCAGGGTTTTCAGGTCGCCCATCTTTTTGATGGTCTGCATTTGCCCGAGGAAGTCGTTGAAGTCGAACTTGTTCTGCTTCATCTTCTTCTCCAGGCGCTTTGCCTCCTCTTCGTCGAAGTCCATCTGTGCTCTCTCGACGAGAGAAACGATATCGCCCATACCGAGGATACGCTGAGCCATCCTGTCGGGATAGAACACATCCAGGGCTTCCATTTTTTCGCCCTGAGAGACGAACTTGATAGGCTTGCCTACCGTATATTTGATGGAAAGCGCTGCACCACCGCGGGTATCACCGTCGAGCTTGGTGAGCACTACCCCATCGAAATTGATCCGGGTATTGAACGCTTCGGCGGTATTAACCGCATCCTGTCCGGTCATGGAGTCCACCACGAACAGTGTCTCGGTAGGCTGGATAGTCTTTTTGATAGCCTCCACTTCGTTCATCATAGCCTCATCCACGGCCAGACGGCCGGCAGTATCCACGATGACTACATTATGGCTGTTTGCCTTCGCATAAGCGATGGCATTTTTGGCAATTTCAATCGGGTTTTTGTTTTCGACCTCCTTGTAAATCGGTACGCCCACTGTTTCCGAAAGGACTGTCAACTGATCAATAGCTGCCGGGCGATAAACATCGCAGGCGACGAGGAGTGGATTCAGTTTACGCTGCTCCTTGAGAAATTTGGCCAGTTTGCCGCTGAAAGTTGTTTTACCTGAGCCCTGCAGACCAGCGATCAGTACCACCGCCGGACTGCCTTTCACGTTGATACCAACGCTTTGGCCACCCATGAGTTCCGTCAGCTCATCCTGCACGATTTTGACCATCAGCTGGCCCGGATTCACGTTTTTGAGCACGTTCTCCTTGCCGAGGGCCTTGTCGCGAACCTTGTCGGTAAATTCCTTGGCGATCTTGTAGTTCACGTCGGCAGAAACCAGCGCACGGCGTATCTCCTTGATACTCTCCGCCACGTTGAGTTCTGTGATTTTGTGTTTACCGGTGACGACCTTGAAGGCCGATTCTAAGCGATCGCTGAGACTTTCAAACATAATAATAGCAGATTGGGATTCAGATTACATCCAGGCAAGGAATGGCTCCTCGAGCAGTTTTTTGAGTTCAACAAGGAATCTGGCAGCATCACCGCCGTTGATCACGCGGTGATCCCAGCCAATCGTAACCGGCATCATCAGACGCGGTTCGAACGACCTGGATGACTCCTGCCAGACTGGCTCCATCTGGGCAGCTACCACACTAAGGATAGCTGTTTCGGGCCAGTTGACGATAGAAAGCATATTGGTCCCGCCGATACCACCAATATTGGAGATCGTGAACGTACCACCCTGAATATCACTCATGGCAATCTTTCCAGCCTTGGTGCGACCCGTGATATCAGCCAGATCTATGGCCACCTGTGTGAGTCCCTTTTTGTCCACATTTTTGATATTTGGAACAAAAAGGCCGTTGGGGGTGTCAACAGCAATACCGACGTTGACATACTTTTTATAGATTACCTCATTGGTGTCCAGGTCGAGACTGGTGTTGAAGATGGGGAGTTTGTCTATCACGAGAGCTACCGCTTTGGCGATAATTGCCGTCATAGTGAGGCTTCCGCCGGCGGCTTTCACCTGGTCCTTGTACAGCTGGCGCAATCCTTCAATCCGGGTAATATCAATCTTTTCGGAAATCCAGGCGTGCGGGATAGTCTGCTTGGCGTAAGACATGGCTTCCACCGTTTTGATGGCCACATTGCCCTGTGCCTTGCGTTCCGTTTCACCGAACTTGCTGAAGTCGGGCAGGGGTTTGCGGGCTACAGAGCCTGCAGAGGATCCGCCACCGGTATCTACCTTGCGTTTCACATAATCCACCACGTCCTTGTAGGAAATACGGCCGGAGCCGTCAGCAGGGCGTACATCCGACAAATTTACACCGAATTCCTTTGCGCGCTTGCGTGCGAGCGGAGATATGCGCGGGGAGCCGGCAACAGCGGTTTTTTCCGGTGCCGGAGCAGGGGCAGCAGCAGCAGCGGGGGCAGCAGGGACCGGAGTTGTTACCGGGGTGGCTGCGGGAGCCGGAGCTGGAGCAGCGGCAGGTGTAGCAGGTGCGGCTTCGGTGGTCTGCAGACGCAGAACAGGTGAGCCTTCAGTTACCTCGTCGCCTTTCTTCACGAGAACCTCTTCGACAACACCGTCAACATCAACGGGCATCTCGGCATCCACCTTGTCGGTGCCAACTACAAGTACTACCTGATCTTTGCTGACCTTATCACCGGGCTTTACGAGAATATCAGTTACTTTGCCACTGACGCCGTCGCCAAGAGAAGGAAGTTTGAATTCGTATGCCATGTCTGAATGGATTTTATCCCTTTATTCGTGTGATAAACCGGATATTCCGGCTGAACTTCAATTCGGGCCGCAAAGATGCTGTAAGTTTGCGGGAAAACATCAATCTTTAGCCCTAAAATGTGCATCGCTATGCCAAAACGATATACACTGGAGGCCGGCAACCTGGCCAACATGCGCGCCGCGGAGTTTGAACTCCCCGCCCCCAAATCAGATGAAGTCAGTATTGCAGTAAAGGCAATCGGGCTGAACTTCGCCGATGTTTTTGCAATTTGGGGACTATACGGGGCCACACCCGAGGGTTCTTTTACGCCCGGGCTCGAATACGCGGGCGTAGTAGAACACGTCGGATCCGACGTTTCACACCTCAAACCGGGAGACCGTGTCATGGGTGTTACCCGCTTTGGTGCCTATACCACACACCTCAATATTGATGCACGCTATGCCATTCCTTTGCCACAGAACTGGAACTTTGAACAGGGCGCTGCCTATTTGGTTCAAACACTGACGGCTTATTACGGTATGGTGCATCTCGGAGCCATGCAAAAAAATCAGGCTGTACTTATACACAGTGCCGCAGGAGGCGTCGGATTACAGGCCGTACAAATTGCAAGGGCATACAACTGCTACACCATTGGCACCGTAGGCAGTGATAGCAAGGTTGAATTTGCACTCGGGAAAGGATACGACAAGGTAATCGTACGGAGCAAAAATTTCAAAGAAGACCTGAAAGCCGCGCTGGATGGCCGTCCGCTGGAGCTGGTGATGGACAGTGTCGGGGGCGACTATTTCACCATCCCATTCCGGATGCTGGCGCCCATGGGACGTGTCATCGTATTCGGTTCGGCAAGATATGCGGCCCCGGGCGACAAACCCAACAAATGGCACATGCTCAAACTGTGGCTCCGTCGTCCGAAAATTGATCCGCAGATTCTGCCGGAAAAAAACCGCGGCATACTGGGATTCAACCTGATCTGGCTCTACGAGCGGGCATGGCTGCTGCACCAGCTGCTGAAAGAACTGGAAGCACTGAATCTGGAGGCCCCGCACGTAGGGCATGTTTTCCCCTTTGAGCAGTTGCCCGATTCCGTCCGGCTTTTCCAGACAGGTAAAACGGTGGGGAAGGTGGTAGTGACGGTGTAGGTAATGTACAAGACATGACGATTTACTGCAGAAGGCTTGTGCGTTGGCTGGTTTACAAATGTGACGGGTGGGGTGTGTTCAGATTTGGGTGTCCAGTGAAAAATGCAACCTTAACACAGAACTCTGAACACTCCCTTTGCGTCTCGTGTTTTTCATAAGCAATTGTAAGTTTAAGTTTTCTTAAGTTGCTGTACAAATTTACCCGACCAGCTCAACCCGCCCCGAAGCGAGAGCGAGATCTGAAACCCCACAGAAAAGGACTTCGGGGAGTGCTTCCGAAATAGAAGCCGGGAAAACAAGGTGGTGTTGATCGGGGGGCACCCTGATTATGAAAAAAAATGAACCTGAAAATCAAAGGGATTACATAAACCCGCTACCTTTAGGATTCTGCAAAAAAAAACCGCATGCGTAAAGTTCTGCCCATCCTCATACTGCTGTTCATCTCGATAACCGGCAACAGCCAGCGCGTTGATACCCGCCTGTACGAATTGCGCATATAC
>JBEGNB010000238.1:0-9920 GCA_041182785.1 Bacteroidota bacterium | reverse complement strand
TGTTGCGAGTTTGCGTACAGTCAGTCCTTCAACGAAATTCTGGGGCGACCAACAGATCACTCCGTGACCATCAGTGCGCTGTTCTCTCAAATCAGGGAGGCCCGGTTCGAGTATGGTCTGTCTCCCTCCACGCTTAACCTGTCAACTCCGGTGACTACCAGTTCGGCAGAAACACCTGTAGTCACTGACCTTCAGCCATTACAGGCCAACACACGTTATTATTACAGAACAGCTTACCGAAATCCGGGTACCCAGAATTTTCAGTATGGACCGGTACGAACCTTTCACACTCAGCGGGCTCAGGGCAGTTCATTCACTTTTGTCATTGAAGCCGACGAACACTTGTACGACAAAAAGGGCTTCAGGGGCTTGTACCAGATATGCCTGCAGAATCAGGCCAGGGACTCGGCAGATTTCATGCTCTCTCTCGGTGATACGTTCGGCGACGACCATACACCACTGGAAACTACCAGCGAAGACATGCGTTTGCTGCATCTGGACTACCGGCAGTACCTCGGACAAGTATGTCACTCCATGCCTTTCCTGTTCTGTCTGGGAAATCACGAGGGAGAGAGTGGCTACTGGCTGGATCAGTCCCCACCTGAAAATATTGCCGTTTACGGCACCTTGTGGCGGAAGTTTTACTATCCGAATCCTGTACCCAATGGTTTCTACAGCGGAAACCAGACGGCGGAGCCCTGGAATATCGGACTGCCCGAAAACTATTACGCATTCACCTGGGGAGATGCACTTTTTGTCATTCTCGATGTTTACCGAGACTGCGATATCAATGAAAAACCCAAAAACTGGGAATGGACGCTCGGTAAAACACAGTATGACTGGCTGAAAAACACCCTGGAGACCAGTACAGCAGCTCATAAATTCGTATTCGCTCACCATAATCGCGGACAGGGACGCGGGGGTGTACTGCCCGCGCGCGGATATGAATGGGGCGGATATGGCAACAATGGGAACGGAGACTGGGAATTCGACGAGATGCGACCCGGCTGGGACATGCCCATACACCAGCTCATGGTAGCCAACGGAGTGGATATCTTCTTCCAGGGTCACGATCACCTGTATGCCGTAGAAGAGCTTGACGGACTTGTTTATCAGGAAGTACCAATGCCAAGTGATTCATCCTATAATATAGGTGTAACCGATAACGGCGATGCCTACACAGGTACCATTCTGAATGGATCAGGACACCTGCGCGTAAAGGTTGATCCCGACTGTATCACAGTTGATTATGTGGCTGCATGGCTACCCGAAGACACTCTTGGTACCCATAAAAACCGGGAGGTTCGTCATACTTACAAAAAAGGCGCCTGCGCCACACCGACAGGAGGCGGTTACAGTATAAACGACCCTTTTTTCGAAGTATTCCCCAATCCCGCAGAGGAAAGGGTGACGGTAAGAGCGGCAAGAAGCAGGGCCACCGACAGAAAGATTGAACTGCTCGACACACAAGGAAAACTCATTCGCAATTATGTACTGACAGCTGACTCGGGTGAAGCGACACTGGACGTATCACCTCTGGAAACTGGCATCTACTTTTTGCGTATTTATGATCAGGACACCCCCGTTACAGCCAGAATTTTCATATCCAAACATCTTTAACCCATGCAAGTACGACTATTTTTAATCGCCGTGCTGAGCGCCCTGATACTGAATTCAACGCTCGCACATGATCCGGCTGCAGAAGCTTCGTCTGTTAAAAGATGGCACCTCCGGAATCAGACGCACATCCGCGCATCATTCCTTGCCATAAAAAATGATACCGTTTTACTGGAGAGCTCTTCGGGCAAAGTCAGATTTATCCCGTTTTCATCATTTTCGGACAACGACCAGATGTACATCCGGTCACGAGAGGCTGAAATCAGTCAGCTCAATCAGCCGTTAACCCGACCTGTTTTGAACAAAAACAGTGAAACACCGGCACCCTGGGTACTACTGACATTCTGGGCTGCAACAGGTGCCATACTGCTTCCATTCATTACCAGAAAGCGCGGCAAATGGATGCTGTCGCCTGTGCTCGGATCATTGCTTCTGCTGCTTTCCTTTAAGAATGGTGCAGCCGAACGGCTACTGGGAACCGATCCGATTTTTATTGACTCTGCTTTTGCGCCTTTCAAGCCACATATTGCCACGAGATGGGATAACAACTGGTTTTATGTAGAGTCCAACGGACTTCCCACAACACACAACATGATGGTGGGTATTACCAAATGGCAACAACAGGTGCCAACCCCGCAGTGCTATATCGGAAACAATGCCTGGCAAATTCCGCTCAACCCTGTACTGGCAGATATCCCGGTGCCGGTCAACCAGCAGCACTTCCTGCGCGGTGCGGTAGCCATTGCAGCCAACGGAATACCCATTTTCAATCCGTACACCAACACCGGGGTGGACGCATTCCTCGACGGGCAGCTTGACCAGTGGGGAGGACACAGTGGCAGGGCCGACGATTATCACTACCACACTGCCCCGCTCCATCTGGATGCCCAGACTCCTGATATACTGCCGATTGCGTTTGCACTCGACGGATTTGCCATATATGGAAGTCTCGAGCCTGACGGGGCCACTATGCTGCCACTCGATGCGAATCACGGACATTTTGACGCAGCCGGTGTCTATCACTACCACGGCACCCCGGGAGCTCCCTATATGATAGGAAACATGGTTGGGAAGGTTACCGAAGATGCTACCCTGCAGATTATCCCCCAGGCCGCCGCACAGCCGGTCAGGCCAGCACTCACCCCACTCAGTGGAGCAACCATAACCGGTTTCCAGGCCAATCCTGCCGGTAACGGTTACGACCTGACATACACCCGAAACGGCCAGACATACCACGTGGAATACAGCTGGACAACCGGCGGCGTATATACCTACCATTTCGTATCCCCGACAGCAACCACTACTTCTACCTATAATGGCCATCTGCCATGTGTGGTAGCCACTGCAGTAAACGAATTGCCAGCGGGTGACTACCTCACCGTATTCCCCAATCCGGGAGGCGGGCGTATTTCACTGAAAACCAGTCTGACAAATATTCGTCAGTTAACACTGTTCAATATGGCCGGACAGCCTGTTTTCAGCACCTCCGACCCGCTGGATGCCATACCAACAGACCACTTTCCCAAAGGAATATACCTGCTCAAAATCAGCACAGACAAACTGGAAATCACGCGCAAACTAATACTTCAATGAGGAATACACACCTGTTCAAATTGGGCATCACAGCCTTTGCACTACTACTGTCGGGACATGCTACAGCCCAGACAAAAACCATGAAACGCCTGCCAGACACCGGACAAACACAGAGTTTTACCAATACATCCGGTGAAGACTCAGATTACACCATCTATCCGCCGTTTTTCATTATTAACGGAGACGGGACGGTTACAGACACAGTTACCGGACTGATGTGGCAACAAACAGATGGTGGCGAAATGACCATTGAAGCTGCCGAGACGTACTGTGCAGATCTCATACTGGGTGGCTACGACGACTGGCGATTGCCCACAGCACAGGAGTCCTTCAGCATTCTGAACCACGGAACCGGCAATCCGGCACTCGACGCTGCGGTATTTGCCAACACCGGTGCCGAGTACTGGTGGAGCAGCGAGCGGCAAACCGGTAACACTGCCAAAGTATGGGTTACCAACGCAGGTGGCGGAATTGGCAACCACCTGAAAACGGAGACTGTCAGTGCGGGTGGAATCAAGAAAATACATGTGCGGGCAGTACGGAATACCCTGCCCCCCATGCCGGTTCCGCAGCAATATACAGTGACCGGAAGCACCGTAACCGACGAGATAACGCGACTGGAGTGGCAGGCGATTGCTTCACCGGATACTATTACCTGGGAGGATGCACTTTTACTGGCAGAAAACTACATCCTGGATGGCAAGGACGACTGGCGTTTACCCAATGTAAAGGAACTGGAATCACTGAATGATGAACTCCGTAGCCAGCCTTCCATCAATACAGACTACATACAGGGAATTATTGCCGGCAGGTACTGGACCTCTACCACGCTGAACAATCAGCCGACCAGAGCCTGGACGATGGATACACGGTTTGGTGTTGTCAGTTATGATGCCAAAACCAACCGGAACAGGGTACTACTGGTACGCTCAAACGAGGCAGCTCCTCCACCCCCGCCGCCAGTGGCCGGGGTGATACACGGAGAAATGCTGGGCAGACCTACCGATCACAGTATTACCGTACAGATGTTTTTCAGTGAAAACATTGAAATGTGCATTCAATATGGTACCAGCCCGGGAAGCCTGAATCTGCAAACACCCTGGCAATTTTTCCTGAAGGATGATCCGGCGGAAATCATTGTTGATAACCTCGAGGCAGACAGGAGATACTTCTACCGGGTATGCTATCGTACGCCGGGCGCTACGGATTATGTGACAAGGCCTATACACACCTTCCAGACGCAACGGCCACCCGGAAGGCCATTTACCTTTGTGGTACAGGCCGATCCGCATCTGGACAGCCAGTCGGACACAGCCCTGTACAGCGTTTGCTTGCAGAATCAGCTGGCCGATGAACCTGATTTCATTATAGATCTGGGAGATATTATCATGTCAGACAAAATGAAGAATGCTGCCGGATTAATCACGAGAGATACCGTACGCTACCGGGCGAAGTATATGCGCAGCTACTATGAAACCAACTGCCACTCGGCACCCCTGTTTATCACACTTGGAAACCACGAAGGTGAGGCGGGCTGGCAGCTCAACCCTTCAGGCGAGAACGTAGCAGTTTACAATACACTTGAACGGAAAAAGTACTACCTGAATCCGGCACCTGATGACTTTTATTCTGGCGACCAGACAGACCATCCGATTGTGGGTCTCCGGGAAAACTACTATGCATGGGAATGGGGTGATGCTCTGTTTGTCGTACTGGATCCCTACTGGTACACCAAACCAAAACCTGATTCTCTTACGGGTTGGCGCTGGACCCTGGGTAAAGGGCAATACGACTGGTTGAAGAGCACACTGGAGCAGAGCACAGCCACCTTTAAGTTTGTTTTCATGCACCAGCTGGTGGGGGGCGACAAAGACGGCAGAGGGGGCACAGAGTACGCCGATAAATATGAGTGGGGCGGACAGAACCTCGACGGTACAGATGGCTGGGCGGCAAACAGGCCGGGTTGGGACAAACCCGTGAAGGATCTGCTGCGGGAAAACAGGGTGAATATATTTTTCCACGGGCACGATCATTTTTTTGGCAAACAGGAGAAGGACTGTCTGATATACCAGGAAACGCCACAGCCCAGCCACCCCAACTACCTGAATGCCAATCAGGCGGCTGCTTACGGATACTTTGCAGGACAGATACTTCCAAATGCAGGTCACCTGCGCGTAAGTGTAAGTCCCGATGGAATTAAAACAGAATATGTCCGGGCCTATTTACCACAGAACGAAACAGCAGTGCGGAAGAATCGCGGAGTTTCGGCTACTTACTACATCGGGAAAACGAACTGCTACGATTCGCTGTCAACCGGTACTCCCGTACTTTGGAACACCGGCTACACAGACGAACTGATATTCCCGAATCCTTCTGCCGGAGAGGTAGTTATCCGGTTTTCTCTGACCGACAATTCACATACAGAGCTATCCATTTTTGATTCTAACGGGAAAATGGTAAGACGCCTGCTTGCCGGCGATCTGATCAGTAGCGGAGAATACGAGATCATCTGGGATGGTCGTGATGGTACAGGCCGGGAACTGGAAAGCGGTATATACTTCTGGAAACTGGAAAGCAAGGAGGGCGGAAGCCTTTCCGGCAAAATTATAAGAGAATAATGTCGGAAAAATAACTGCTCAAATGCCGGTCTGTGCCAATGCGTACAGACCGGCATTTTTTAGCCTGACCGGAAAGACGTTCCGGCATATCCCGGTAACCTGCTCTTCAGGAATATTGAAGCACACACGCAATAACCTGTGAAAAAACATATCCCTGTACGGGGAACCACATAACTGGCAGTATAAAATATGCCCGGGAGAAACATTGCATACAGGTGGGCCGGACTTTCATATAAACCCCAGCAACTGCACATTGAAAACAGAACAATCAAGCAGCAAAGACATCAATGCCCAAACTATAATTTTAAAACCCTGATTTTTTGATAAAAAATTCCATTTGTTTACACATAGTATTGTAGTGGCTTTCTACATTTAGGCCGTCAAAAAGCAGTTCTGTACAGTCGGACTGTCGGGTGGCTATGAAAATCAACTCTGTATTCCTGCGGAACCGGTATATTCCGGATCACTCATTTAATCTGCAGCTGTTTATGCGATTTCAGCAGAAGCCTCTGTTTTTTTCAGTGTTTTACGCCCGTTTGTCGGGCCAAACGGAGTCATTTGCTCCGTATTCTCTCTATTTCAACTTGCTGTCAACACCTCTGTCAAATGGATCCGCTGCTGCGTGTACATCTGATCAGGCCAAGCTATAGCCTCAAAGCCATTCATTTTATCACCAAACCTAAACTAATTTTTATGAAGTTCAATCAACTCAGCAAGCATGCGCTGCACATCGTTGTGCTGGTACTGTTGAGTTCCTTCGGGTTGATGGCCCAGGGTACTCTGACAGGCACGGTAAACGATGAAAACGGCCAGCCAGTAGTGGGCGCAACCGTGCGGGCCGTAGGGGCTGCCGATGGTACCACAACCGATCTGAATGGCGGTTTCAAAATGAACGCCCCTCAAAGCGGGAAAATTGTGATCTCCTACACCGGCTATGCGGCGCAGGAAGTTTCCGTTGATGGCAAATCGAGTGTACAGGTATCTCTTGAACCCGGTTCCAGCAACCTGCAGGAGGTAACAGTAACGGCTCTTGGTATCAAGCGTGAGAAGAAAGCACTTGGTTACTCCGCGCAGAATGTGAGCGGAGAAAATCTGGCACTGGCACGCGAGACCAACATTGCCAACTCGCTGAGCGGCAGGGTGGCTGGTCTGCAGATCACACGCGCCGCAGGCGGTGTAGGCAGCTCCAGCCGTATCACTATCCGCGGAAACAACTCTCTGGGCCGAAACAACCAGCCCCTGATTGTAGTGGATGGTGTTCCTATCAACAACTTCCAGACACAGAACGGAAGTGAATGGGGGGGCTACGATCGCGGTAACGGTATCGGAGATGTAAACCCGGATGACGTGGAGTCTATTACAGTACTGAAAGGCCCGGAAGCCACAGCGCTCTACGGTGTTCAGGGCGGTAACGGAGCAATCCTGATCAATACCAAGAAGGGCAGCACACGCCGCGGCCTTGGTGTTCAGGTGAATTCCAACCTGACCTTCGAAAACCCGCTCACACTGCCGGAAGTACAGACTCAGTATGCACAGGGATCGGGCGGACTGTTCGACATCAAGAGCAACAACGCCTGGGGTCCGCAGATTGCTGGTCAGCAGGTGGAAGACTGGCGCAACCCGGGCTCCACAACACCACTCACATCGTACAACAACCGCTTTGAAGATTTCCTTCAGACAGGCCAGACATGGAACAACACCATCTCTCTGACCGGCGGAAGTGAGAAAACCAGTTTCTACGCTTCCTACACCAACACATCTTCACAGGGCATGCTGCCTTCCAACACACTGGATCGCAACGTAGCCAACCTGCGTGTTGGGCACTCACTCAACGACCGGGTAAGCGTTGACGCCAAAGTAACCTACATCAACTCCCGCGGCTACAACCGTCCACGTCTCTCCGGTGATCCGGAGAATGCCTATGGAAGCGTACTTTTCCTCCCGGGCAACGTGAACGTGAATGATCTGGCTCCGGGTTACGACGCTCTGCGCCGTGTAATGGTATGGAATCCGGGCGGAAGCAACGTTATCCAGAATCCTTACTGGACAATGAATCTGAACACAACCGAAGATATCCGCGACCGTTTCCTGACGATGATCTCTTCCAATGTGAAGATTACAGACTGGCTGACGCTGATGCTCCGCCACTCGATGGACTACTACGCCGATCAGAATGAGGGCCGCCTGGCTTACGGACAGCGCTACAACGAACCAACAGGTAACTTCTACCAGGATCGCACAAATGCGCGCACATCCAACGCTGACTACCTGCTGACTGCTTACAAGCGCTTCGGCAAGATCGGTGCCAAACTGAGTGCAGGTGGCAGCCGCTTCGACTTCAAGCACAGCTCTATCTACGGTGCCAACAACGGCAACCTCGTGGTTGATTTCTACAACCTGGGTACAGGTCTCAACGACCGCCGCTCACTCTCCAACAGCATCATCCAGAAGCGGATTAACTCTGCCTATGCACTGGCCAGCCTCGACTACAACAACTGGCTGTATCTGGAAGGAAGCTACCGCTCCGACTGGACATCCACACTGCCTGTTGCCAACAGAAGATTTGACTATACTTCATTCAGCCTCTCTGCAGTACTGTCTGAAACACTGGATCTGCCCGAGTTTATCTCCTTCCTGAAAGTACGCGGCGCACTGGCTCAGGCTGGTAACGACGCTGACCCGTACGAACTGGAAGCTACTTATGGAATTGGTTCAGGTGCCGGCGCTATCGTATCCGGTGTTCCAACAACCATTTACAACCCGGACCTGAAGAACGAGCTCATCAAATCCAAAGAAGTTGGTCTGGAGGCCCGCTTCTTCGGCAACCGTCTCGGATTCGAACTGTCACTGTATCAGAAAAACGCACTGAACCAGCGTATCTACCTGCCTGTTCCTCCGGGCAGCGGCTTTGCCAACAAGATCATCAACGGCGGTAATGTGGAGAACAAAGGTGTTGAACTGGTGCTGAATACCACTCCGGTGAAAGCCGGTTCTTTCCGCTGGGATCTCGACCTGAACTACTCTGCCAACCGCAACCGTCTGATCGAACTCAACGACGACACCAAGCGCTACCTGCAGTATGGCCCGCGCGCAGTGTTTATCGTGGCTGACGAAGGCGAACTCTTCGGCGATATCTATGGCCGCGGATTCGTACGCAACGACAACGGTGAAATCGTGGTTGATGCAGCCGGTCTGCCAAAATTGACCGACTCCAAGGACGTATTCCTGGGCAACGTACAGGCTAAATGGCTCGGTGGCCTGAGCAACACGCTCACCTACAAGTCATGGTCACTCAACTTCCTGGTTGATGCCCGCAAAGGTGGTGTAATCTACTCTGAAACAGAATCGCTGCTGCACGCAACCGGTCTGTCGAACAACACACTGAACAACCGCGATGGCGGTCTGGTAGTTGACGGCGTAACTGAAAGCGGAGAGCGCAATACCGTGGAGGTTTCTTCACAGCAGTACTGGGAGCGCGTGGCTGGTCCGAACAACACGGCAGAGCCATTTGTTTACGATGCATCCAACGTCATGCTGAGAGAGGCTATCCTGAGCTACAAATTCCCGAACAAGATGTTCTCCAAGTCGAGCGTACGCGATCTGACAATCAGCTTCGTTGGTCGTAACCTGTTCATTATCAGCAAGAACGCTGATACGCCGGCTTACATCCTGAACTCCTACATTTCTGTGGGTAACGATCAGGGTATGGAGAGCACTTCCATGCCTCAGGCACGCAGCTTCGGCTTCAACGTTCGTCTGAACTTCTAATCTTAACTTCAACAAGTGCACAAACATTTTTTTGAAAGATGAAAAAATTGAAATTTCAACTCTCCGGATTGCCTGTGCTGGCACTCGGATTGCTCGTTGCAGGCGGTTTTTGGAGTTGTACCAAAGACTTCGACGAGATCAACAAAAACCCCAACGGTGTTACTGCCGACAAGGTGGATCCGAGTTTTCAGCTCACGAACGTGATGTTCGGAACGGGTATGGATGCACACATTCACCAGCGCATCCAGAATCTGTACTGCGATATCTTCGCTCAGTACTTCGCCAACGAGGGCTTCAGTTCTCAGCGCTACATCCCGGTTGACG
>JBEGNB010000237.1:0-3808 GCA_041182785.1 Bacteroidota bacterium | reverse complement strand
AAACCAAAGGGGTGTCTCTGGAGGATCTGGAAAAGCAGTTGATAATGGAGGAGAGAGAAAACAGGGTAGAGGCCAAAATCGGTGAAGCTTGACTTCTTCAAAGCCGGGCTTTTTAATAACCAACCAAAACAGTCATGTCCAGTCAATCTATTGTTTGTTTCGGCGAAATTCTGTGGGACTTACTTCCCACCGGCAAAATTGCCGGTGGTGCGCCCATGAATGTAGCTTTTCATGCCAAGACCTTTGGACTAAATGCCGGCCTGATTAGCCGGGTAGGGGCGGATGAACTGGGGCAGGAGCTCACGGCATTTTTAAGAGAAAGGGATATTTCAACCAGGTTTGTCCAGGTGGACCAAACTTTCCCAACCGGTATAGTACATGTAGCACTGGACACCAATGGTTCCCCTTCCTATGAAATCGTACAACCCGTTGCGTGGGACTATATCAACTCTGATGAAGAGACTAAAAAGGTAGTGCGTAATGCTGATGCAATTGTCTTTGGCAGCCTCGTATGCCGTACCAACCGTACGAAAAACACTTTACTGGAATTGCTCGAACTCGCCCCGTTACGGGTTTTTGACGTGAATCTGCGGCCGCCATTTTTTTCAAGAGAACTGATTGAGGAGCTACTCCCCAAAGCCAACGTTGTAAAAATGAACGATATCGAACTTCAAATCATCGCCGGTTGGCATGGCATTGATGGCAGTGACACCCAAAAAATGGATTTTTTGAAAAATCATTACGGTATTGATACACTCATTGTGACAATGGGAGCAGACGGTGCCCGGGTTCAAAATCAACAGGGGTACTTTTTTCAGACAGGTTTCAACGTGAAAGTTCAGGACACTATCGGTAGCGGCGACGCTTTTTTAGGCGCATTCCTGAGTAAATTTCTTAAGCATAGTTCGCCTGTGGAATGTCTCGAAACTGCCTGCGCTGCCGGGGCTTTCGTTGCTACTAAACATGGTGCAACACCGGATTATTCACCTTCCGAAATTTTTCAAAACTTAATGCAACATGAAAAAATATAAGCACATCTTGTCACTGCTTGCACTCCTGATAACCTCCCTGACGTACGTACAAGCCCAGCGAATTATTACCGGCAAGGTGCTGGACAGGGAGACGAAAGAGCCACTAATCGGTGCCAGTGTTATCATCACAGGCACTAACATTGGTACTATCGTGGACTACAACGGCACCTATGAACTCAATCTGCCTGAGGGTAACGTTTCTATCAAGGTCTCCTATACTGGCTATACAAGCAAAGTTGTAGAAGATGTACAGCCGGGGGTCTTGAATATTGACTTGTCTGCAGGGAGCCTGCTGGACGAAATAGTTGTGGTCGGATATACCACCCAGAAAAAAAGCGACATTACCGGTGCTATATCCGTTGTAAATGTTGATGCTGTTTCAAAATCGCCTTATTCCAACGTACTGCAGGCCCTGCAGGGAAAGGTTTCCGGTATTCAGCTCACACAGGACGGACAACCCGGCTCGGGCCGTACGAATATAAAAATCCGGGGTGTCACGACGCTTAATAATAATAACCCGTTGTACGTCGTAGATGGTATACCGACCACCGAAGATTTTAATAACCTGAGCGCTATTGATATAGAATCCATACAGATATTGAAAGATGCTGCTTCAGCCTCCATTTACGGTAGCCGCTCTGCGGGCGGCGTCATTGTGATCACAACCAAAAAAGGCAAGGCAGGTAAGGTGTCAGTGGATGCAGGTATGCTCAGTGGTGTGCAAACTATCGCCCGGAAAATCGAACTCCTTGACCCCGTACAGTGGGGCGAAGTCTGGTGGACAGCTTCGAAGAACGCAGGAATTACACCCAAACACCCCGCTTACGGCAATGGTACAGAACCGGTACTGGCCACTAACCCGTTCATCATTCCAAACGGCCGTCAAATTTATCAGTACACACCGCAGGGTACCAATTGGTATGATGAGGTTTATCAAAATGCCTTTCAGCAGCAATACTATGCCAACGTGAACGGTGGTAACAGCAAGGGAACATACTCTCTTGGTATCAACTACTTCAATCAGGACGGTCTGGTACGCCACACATATTTTGACCGTATCACTACCCGCCTGAACACATCACTTAAAATAACAAACTGGCTGACGGTTGGTGAAAACCTCTCCGTTGCCTTCTACGATCAGGTACAAATCGGATCTCAGCAAGGACAGGATGGTATTCCGCTCGATGTGATCCGTCAGCATCCCGCATTGCCGGTGTACGATCTTGAAGGCGGCTACGCAGGTAAAATTGCCGGTTTCCCTGATGTGCGCAATATGGTCAGTGTTCTTGAAAAGAATAAGGAAAACACCACAGACAGCCGTCGTATTTTTGGAAATGCCTATGCTGAAGCGGATCTTTTCAAAATGCTGCACTTGCCCGGCGAGGCTCATTCGCTCAAGTTGAAAACTACCTGTGGCCTCGACTATGGTACTTTCTTCGACCGCCGGTTTCAGGCCAAATTCCAGGAAGGCGATTTCGATATACAGAACAACCTGCTCTTCAACCAGTACGGCGTCGGTACGACTCAGACCTGGATTAATACGCTGGAGTATAATTTTGAACAGGGTGACCATGCGCTGAATGTTCTTGCCGGGCACGAGCAGGTGTCTTACCAATTTCAGTTCATCGGCGGTGCAAGGACCGACTTTGAGAATGAAGATCCTGCCTTCACTTACCTGTCGGCGGGTGCTGGCGAGCAAACTAACGTCGGAGGTGGCACTGAATGGGCACTTCGCTCCTACTTCGGGCGGGCAGATTATACCTTCCGTAACAGGTATATTGTTTCCGGTACGTTGCGTTTCGATGAGACATCGAGGCTGCTTACCAATGGTGTTTTCCCAGCTGCCTCCTTGGGATGGCGTATTTCCGAGGAACAGTTTTTCAAAAATACTCTTGGTAATGCGGTGGACGACCTGAAACTCCGTGTAAGTTGGGGCCAGCAGGGTAATCAACAAGTAGGCGACTTTTCTACCATATCCATCCTCGGAGCAGATATAAATCACTCCGACTACGACCTGTTGGGAACAAATACGCAAGTGATGCAGGGCTTCCGGGTGCTGAGCCGGGGAAATCCAAATCTCGTTTGGGAAACCACCACGCAAACTAACTTCGGCTTCGATGCCGGTTTCTGGGACGGCAGGCTGACCATCGGGGCAGATTATTACCTTAAGAATACGAAAGATATCCTGCTGCGTGCCCCACAAATAGCTGCCATCGGCGAGGGTGACGAGCCGTTTGTTAATGCCGCTGAGGTAAATAACAGGGGGCTGGACGTACTTGTCGGCTACCAGAATTCGGCAGGGAAAAAACTTCGCTACAACCTGAGCTTCCAGTTTAGCCATTTTACCAATGAAGTCACTGGTTTGGGGCAAAACATTGGCAATACTGGTAACGACGGCGAACGCTATCTCAACGGGTCCGATGGCCCGACCCGCATTACCGTGGGTTACCCCATCGGGGTCTTTTACGGCTGGAAAGCGGACGGGATTTTTCAAAACCAGGCCGAAGTGGATGCCCACGCCGAGCAAACGGGTAAAGACGTTGGCCGTATCCGCTACGCTGATCTGAACAGCGACGGTAAAATCAACCAATTTGACCGCACTTACCTGGGTAGCCCGTATCCGGACTTCAGTTTTGGTTTCGACCTCGGCGTGGAATGGAAAGGAATAACTCTTTCCACTTCGCTTTACTCTGCAGTCGGACAAAGTATATACAACGAAGTATTGTGGTACACGGACTTTGCTCAAAATGGCACATTCAACCATGGCACCCGTATCC
>JBEGNB010000236.1:0-6532 GCA_041182785.1 Bacteroidota bacterium | reverse complement strand
GGAGAACCCTGCTCCGTCCTCATCAGACCCAGTTTGACAAGTGCAGTATCATCCAGATCTTCATTGGTCAGTTCCTGATATTGTTTACGAAAATCGGTCAGATCAAAATCGGAAGTTTTTTTGTCATATACAGATTCGGCATCGAAAGAAATATTTCGTTTGCGGCGTTTCAGTTCGGCGATAATGGCTTCGTCTGCCCGCCGATTGGTGGAGCCTATTCTGATATAGGTGCCTTCCTTTTCACCTTTTGATCCGAGATGATAGGGCAAGTCGCTGCCCCGATGGATCTGTATCCTTATGAAATGCAGATTCCCGTCTGCATGAAAGGTGATTTCCGGTATTATGACAGGGCGGCAGTGGTCGTGAATGACGGATGCAATCTGCTCTTCCATTTTCATCAGCTCTGCTTCCGGTACGCCTGTCAGTTCCCTGGGGGCGTTGCGGATACCTATAAATATATCCCCTCCTGCATCATTGGCGAATGCAACGATGGTCTTTGCCAGCTCGGCAGAAGCGGGCAGTTCCTGCTTGAATTCCAGTCGTCGTCCTTCTGGTCTGGTCAGTATGTCCCTGATTTTCATTTGAGTTATTTTGAAGTAAAAAAGCCGGGTTCAGTTTGTAACGCCCGAACCCGGCTTAAAATTACTTGATAACTTTCATTTTCATCTTCACATCTTTTTTCGGCCGGTCGCCGGGTGCTGTTTCCACGGCTGCGATTTTGTCAATTACATCGAGACCTTTCACCACATAACCGTAAACGGTGTATTCGCGGTCGAGGTGCGGGGTGCCGCCCAGTTTCAGGTAGGCTTCACGTTGCTCGGGCGTGTAGTGGAAGTTGCGCATGGACTCGATCTGGTTCAGGAGTCCGTCGGTAACAGGACCGCCCTGAACCAGATAGAACTGTGAGCCGGAAGACTTCTTCTCGGGATTGTTCGTGCGTGCGGCAGCGAGTGCTCCCTTGATATGCACCATGGAATCCACCAGTTCGGCTGGCACCTGATAGTTGGGGCCGCCCATTCCGAGCATTTTGCCGGCGGGAGCGTTGCGCGAGTCGGGGTCGCCGCCCTGAATCATGAAGCTGTTGATCACGCGGTGGAAGAGCAGATCGTTGTAGTATCCTTCCTCGGCGAGTTTGATGAAGTTGTCGCGGTGCTTGGGTGTGGCGTTGGAGAGCTCGACGGTCATGGTGCCGAACTCGGTCTCAATTTCCACGAGGCAGCGCTCGGGAGCTGTAACCTGAATCATCTGTTTGATAGTAGTGGTTTTAGAACCTTTTTTGGTTGTGAGCGATACCTGGTGGTTGCCCGATTGTGTGTAGCGGTGTATCGGATTGGCTTCCGTGGAGGTGGATCCGTCGCCGAAATCCCACAGGTAGGAGTCAACGGGCTTTTTGGCCTCGCTGGTGAAGGTGACTTCCACCGGAGCAACCAGTTTGCCGGTGGGTACGGTAAAGGTAGCAAGCGGCTTTTGTGCGCTTGCAGAGAGAATGAATGCTGAAAAGGCAAAAAATGAGAGTAATTTCTTCATCTGATGTTAAATTTCCTGCAAAGATGCAGGAAACTGCGTTAACTCAAACGGTTCAACCGGGCTTTTGCTTTGGCATGCAGTCCGCTTGCATACTCTTTAGGCTTCATATTCAGGCACTTGCGATAGTATAGCCTCGCATTTTCCATATCTTTTTTTTCTTCCAGCAGGTATCCCGTCTGCAGGGCGGCATTGCAGGCGAAATACCAGGGCTGCTGTTCGCCGCTGTTGATGGTTTGCTCGTAATACTGTCGCGCTTCCGCAGTTTTTCCAAGTTTGTGGGCGATTCGGCCCATTCTGTACGTATATTCGAGTTGTACGCGCGGCTGGTAGGTGAACTCTGCTGCCCGGTTTTTCAGAAATTGATACGCTTTTTCATAATACCCCCCATCAAACAGGATACGCGCCCTCAGTAGTCTGACATCGGGTATTTCACCGGAATCGGCTTCCCTGGCGGCGGCCTTGTCGGCATCACTGCGGGCAGTGCCGGTCTGCTTCACCATCCACATTCGCTGGTAGTATCCCTGCTGGTCGCCGTTGAGCAGACTGATCCACGCCAGTTTCTGCCAGGCGGTTTTGAGGGCTGTTTTTCCCCCGAACGATTGTACAAAGCGGGTGAGCGAACGCTCTGCCTCCGCCAGATCGAGCCGGTACACTTGTGCGGTGCCGTACAAGTAGTCGGTGTATGGAAAGGGGTGGTATCGCCCTCCGCGTGGCGAGCCCTGCAGCACGGAAATGGCCTCGTCGGTGCGCCCGCTGCGCAGGTACGCCTGGGCGCGTGCGTAGGCGAAGAGCGCACTGCTCCCGGGCACGACAGTTGGGCGAAGCATTGCTTTCAGCGCCAGATCTTCCCGGCCGTTGATATGCAGCTGAAGTGCCGAATAAATGATAATTAATTCATTTTCAAATGGATAATCATTGCTCTCTGCGTATTTGAGCAGCGATTCCAGCTCGCTCATACCTTGTTCAACGGATCCGCGTATGCCGGTAAGTACCCTGACAGCCCACTGATATTCGTCGGGTATATTGCCTGCCACCACGTGCACCAGTCCGAGCCCTTTCAGGTTGGGCTTGAAGTCGGGGAACCGGTTCTGGTTGTCGCGGAGCAGCTCGTAGCCCTGTTTTACATCCGATGCAGCCGACAGGTAATCGCCGAAGCGCACCTTCAGGGCGGCCCATTGCAGTCGAATCTCGGCCTGTGTGTAGCGAAACCAGGGCGACTGCGGATCGCCGCGGGAAATTTTCCACAGTCTTTTGTCCATGCCTGCGGACAAGCGGCGGTAAGCTGCTTCGTCGTCTGCTGCCAGTATCTGCAGTACCTCAAGGTAGTTTTCCAGCAGTGGAATGACGAGATTCTCAGGCGATTGCTGCTGCATGGACAGCAGTGCTGCCTCGGCCTCGCCGAAGCGGAGGTCGAGTTCGGCCTGATAGACTCCGCGGGCACCGGCATCGAAGGCGAAGTATCCCGAAGCCTGTGCTGTACAGGGGATGGAGAGCAGCAAGACGAAAATCGTTGCCGGTTTCATTGGTTACACTGTGCTGCCTCAGTTGGTGGCGGTCTTTTTATGTCTGAAATAGAACCAGTATGCCAGCCAGCCAGCCACGGCTACCACCAGTCCGGCCACGGCCTTTTCCCGGCTGCCGACGATGTTGAACAGGACGAACCACAGGCAGATTGCCACGAAAACTACCGGCGTAACCGGATATCCCAACGTTCTATATCCACGCTCCGCATCCGGTTTCTTTTTCCTGAAAATGAAAATGGTTGTCCCCACCATCATCATGGCGAGCCAGTCCATGAAAGTTACATATTCAATCAGGTTTTCAAAAGTGCCCCAAAAAGCCAGCAGGAAAAGTGCCCAGGCGCTTTGCGCGAGGATGGCCCATACGGGTGTGCGCCATTTGGGGTGTATTTCGGCCAGTTTTGGGAAAAATACGCCGTCTTTGGCCATGGCATAGTATATCCGGGGGGCAGTCATGCAGTAAATACCGGTGGTGCCAAAAGTACTCAGGGCAATCAGGAAGGCCATCAGGTACCCGGCACCGGAGAATACCCCGCTCATGGCGTCGGCCGCTACTGTTTTGGAGTTGGCCAGTTGTTCGATCGGCAGCATGCGCATATAGGCCAGGTTGGCCAGCACGTACACCAGCGTGACGATGGCAGCGCCGATCATCATCGCTCTCGGGACAGTCCGCTGCGGGTCTTTGGCCTCGCCAGCCATGAACGACACGTGGTGCCACCCCCCGTAACTCCAAAGTACGCCTATGAATGCCACGGCCAGTGCGCTGCTCAGATCCTCGGGCGGTGTATGGGCAAAAACGCTGGCTTCATTGGCAGCCGACACGTCCTTGTTGGCGAAAAACCACCCTGCCAGAATAATGGCGGACAGCCCCAGCAGTTTGGCACCTGTGAAAATATTGGCAATCCACTCGCCAATCTGTACGCCGAACAGATTTACAATGGTGAGAAAAATAATCAGAAAGACGGCAAACGGTGTTACCCACCCGCTGTCGCGCCCGATACCTCCGAGGTACAGCAAGTGTTCGGAGCAGACCACTGCCAGGGCGGCAATACTGCCTGATGTACTGACGAACAGGATAAACCAGCCGTAGAGGAATCCCATTCCGTCGCCGTAAGCCTCCCTGAGATAGACGTACAGTCCGCCGGCGCCCGGGAACATACTGCCCATTTCCGCGAGCGTGAGCGCGCCCGTGAGCGCGACGATTCCGCCCAGTACCCAGAGTGCCACGACGTATTCGGGCTGGTGCACCATCAGGGCTATCTTTCCGGGCGTGCGGAAAATTCCGCTGCCGATGGTACTTCCAACGGCTATCATGACAAGCCCGTACAGGGTCAGGCTGCGGCGTAGTTCCTCTTTCATTGAAACGAGATCCATAGTTTACCGGTCCATCTGTCGTGACTTGCCAGCGCGATCAGACCTTCGTGGTTGTTAAGAACATCAATATTGCAGGTCATGGGCTCCAGCGCAATGCTCTGGCGGTGTGGCGGTGTGAACACCTGGAAGAATGGAAACTGGTTTGCCGGCGCCTGTACAATCACAACTCCCTGCTCACCTTCGAGCACAAGTTCGGGATCTTCGGCATTTCCGGTGTGTATGAAACAGTTGTCGAGGAAGGTTTCACCCACCTCCCTGATATCGGCGTAATCGGCAAAAGGTGTTTTGGTGCCGGCGGGAATCATCCTGTCGCTGATTTCCACGCGCGCGCAATCGGGCAGGCCGAGTGCGTGTGCATCGGCCGTTTCTGCCAGGCGGAAGTAGGGGTGCCAGCCGAAGCCGAATGGCATGGTGGTTTCGCCCAGGTTATCCACATCAACTGATACCGTGAACCGGCCATCGTCGGATATAGTGAACTCCAGTTGCAGCAGAAACGGGAAAGGGTAGTACGGCTTGTCGCCCGTGTACTCGTACATACAGCGAAAACTGGCCGAGTTCTGGGTGAGCAGCACCTCGGTGACCTCGAACGACTCGTGACGCACAAATCCGTGTATGGCATTTCCGGTGGATTCGTTGTTGATCGGAAACTGATATTCCACGTTATTCCAGGTATATTTACCGTCGTTCAGCCGGTTGGGGAAAGGGAAAAGCACGCTGCTTTTACCCCATTTGCCCTCCTCGAGCTCTTCGGGGGTTTCATATCCGTCGAGTATATTTTTTCCGTTGAATTGTATGGAAAGCACCGTTGCGCCCGCATCGGGGACGATGCTGAAGCCCGTTCCTGTAACTTTGTGGAAAATATCAAAGCGCTGACGGGAACCAAATGCTGTCTGATTGAGTTCGTACATAGTGCAAATGTGATAAATTCCGGTCACCCGCCTGCTATGCTTCGCTGTTTTTTTGAAAATAGCCGGCAAGTTTCACGATACGGGAATACCTTTGCGCACAATCAGAGATGGCAAAAGAGAAGAAAAAACCGGCAATAGAAATCACCAACCGAAAGGCGGCTCACGAATACTTCTTCGTGAACGAGTTCGACGCGGGCATTATGCTCACCGGTACAGAGGTGAAAAGCATTCGCGATGGCAACGCCAACATGACGGATGCCTACTGTATGTTCGATCACGGAGAGCTGTGGATCAGAAATCTGTATATCGCTGAATATGAGTACGGTACGGATGCCAACCACGCACCGAGGCGGCAGCGGAAGCTGCTTCTGAAGAAGAATGAGCTCAGGAAGCTGGAGCGGGGTATAAAGGAGAAAGGCTCCACCATTGTGCCCTACCGGATATTCGTCAACGACCGCGGTTTCGTGAAAATCACGGTGTGCCTCGCCAGGGGTAAAAAAACATTCGACAAGCGCGAAACCATCAAGGCCCGCGAGAGCAAGCGCGAGCTCGATCGTGTGAACAAGGCCTACAAGGTGCGCTGATGATTCAGTCCGGGAGCTCCAGAAACCGGAGCTCCCGGTGAAAATTATTTCGAAGGCGTCAGTTTTGCCGCGAAACCGCCACCCGCTGCCAGGTTAATGGTCAGTTTGTCGCCCTTCCGCACTTTTATTTTCCGTATATTCACCGGATAGGGATTATTCAGGTAGTGCGCATTTTCCCCGTCTTCATAGAGGGTGGCCTCGTACACCTTGCCTTTTTCCAGAAAATCGAGTTTCACTTTAAAGCTGCGGTTCAGTTCGTCGGTCATGCTGCCGATGAACCACTCCTGCGAGTTTTTCTTCCTGCGTGCGATGGTGGCGTAATCGCCCACGGCTGCGTTCAGGATGCGCGTATCGGACCAGTCGGTGGGTACATCGCGGATAAACTGGAATTCTGCCGGGCGTTTCTCGTAGTTTTCGGGCAGGTCGGCCGCCATCTGAACCGGAGAATAGAGCGTCACGTACATGGCCAGCTGTTTGGCGAGGGTAGTGCGCACCCTTTCTTTTTTGTTGGCATCAAACTGATTGAGCTCCAATTGAAAGATACCGGGTGTATAGTCCATGGGGCCGCCGAGCCACCTGGTGAAGATGAGCGTCAGTTCATGACTGGGGTCGTTACCCT
>JBEGNB010000235.1:0-8603 GCA_041182785.1 Bacteroidota bacterium | reverse complement strand
GCCTCGAGGCGGGCGAGCAGTGCCGGCATTTCAAGTGTTCCGAAAAAGGCATCCACTTCCGGAATTTCCTGCTCCAGATCGTCTTTGTAGCGCTGTGAAAGGCATCCTGTGACATAGAGCTTCTCTATGTTTCCCTGTCTTTTTTCGCCGGCATACGCAACAATAGTATCTATACTCTCCTGTTTTGCCAGATCAATGAAACCGCATGTATTGATGATGACGACATTGGCGTCGGTTCCATCCTGTTCGTGCGTGACGTCAAAATCATTTCCCCGCAACTGGGTAATCAGGTTCTCACTGTCCACCAGGTTTTTGGAACAACCGAGTGTGATGACGTTTATTTTGTCTTTTCTGAAACTTCTGGCCTTCATGCTGAATTGTATGTTGCCGCAAAGTTCGTCAGAATTTACCAAAAAAATGGAGCAAACCTTTGGGAGGCCCTCTGACAGTACTACTTTTGCGGCCATGACACAAAAAGAACTGCTCGACCGCCTTGAATCAGAACTGAAAGACGTGATGGATATTGTCCGCTCGTCGCTTTCAGGGCAGCCTGCGGACATACTCAAACAAAGATCCTCTCCTGATTCCTGGAATGCGCTCGAATGTTTTGCGCACCTGAATATTTTTATGGAGAGGTACATCCCGGCTATAGAACGGGTCATTCACCTGGCCAAGGCCCGCCGCTGGTCGCCATCCGACCATGTAAAATACACCTTTAAAGGTAAAGGTGTTATCGGGAAAGCCTCCCGCTCCAACACTCGCCCGGGCAAAACGCCCAAACGATACAATTTTATCCACCAACCCGTGGGTCAGGAGGTTGTCAAGTCATTTCTGATAAATTCCGAAAGGCTGCTTCGCAATATTCAGGCTGCGAAAGAGGTAGATCTGAACCGACCCCGCATTGGCTGGGGCCCGAGTGGTTTTTTCAAACTCACGCTCGGTAATATGCTCGAATGGCTCGTTGAACACAGCTATCGTCACGTGAACCAGGCTTCAAAAGCCGCCCGTACCTAAACTGTCCGTCTATGGCTTCCGCACTTTCAAATCTGTCCGAGTATAATGAGGATAATATCCCGTCTGCCGAAAAAATGGCTTTCGGAATAGTTGTAGCCGAGTGGAACCGCCATATTACAGGGGCGCTTCTTGACGGGTGTGTCCAGACACTGCTCCGGCATGGCGCTACGGAATACAATCTGCGCATAGCTCAGGTGCCAGGCTCGTTCGAACTGACAGCGGGCGCCGCTGTACTCGGCGCCGAACTCAGACTCGATGCCATTATATGTCTGGGCTGCGTCATAAAGGGGGAGACAAACCACGATGAGTATATCAATCACGCGGTAGCGACCGGACTAACCCAGCTGGGTATCCAGACCGGCAAACCCCACATATTCGGATTGGTCACCGTGCTAAACGAGCATCAGGCACTCGACCGGGCCGGTGGAAGGCACGGAAACAAGGGCGTGGAAGCAGCTGTGACCGCCATCAGAATGGTGGCTATGAAACACTCGCTCCGAAACGACTCCAGAAAAATTGGCTTTTAGAGAGCTCATTCCTCTTCTCTGTTACCCTTCAACAGTTTGCTCGTCAGTTTGCGCGCCTCCTGCTTTGGACTGCGCCACCAGTGCGCCGACAAAACCGGTATGTAGCTGATACCCGTTTTTCTGAAGTAATTGTTCAGTTTGAACTCCCACTCGTAGCTTGGCAGCTCTGTTTTTGAAAGCACCCCGTCAAACGCAATGGCACTGCTTGGCTCTTCATCGGTCGTGCCCTTAATAAACAATGGTACCCTTACACCGGCAGCCTGATACGACTTTTTCATCTGACTGGTATCAAAGTAGGGCCTCAGGGCATACTCTACCTCCTCCGAGAACAAGGTTGGCTCAAAGTATGATTCTGTGTAATTGAGCAGACCTTTCATTTTGGTGAGCTGCTCTTCGGCTGCTTCACTCTCGCCCCGCTGCAGGTGGTCTGCAAAAGTAACCAGGTGCGATAAAATACAGGTGCCCAGGAAATTCCTGTCGGCGGCAAGTACGGCATGGAGCCCTTCCGGAATCGAATGTGCGATATAGAACTTTTGTGTCGCGCGCGTGAGCACGACGTGCAACTGATTGATTCCCAGATTGGTATTCCAGAAGTGCAGGTCGCGCGTGAGCGTGCCGTGCGTGTCTGTGACCCCGTGTGTGAGCGACAGAATAAGGATATCAACGTGCTGACCCTGCATTTCAGCAAACTGATACACCCCGAGTCCGTTCAGGATGAGCTGCTGTATTTTTTCCCAGCCTGCCATTTTTCGCTGCCTGATTCGCAGCAACTGGGAGGCTATCAGGTCGCGCTGCTGCACCGTAGAGCAGGCAATTCCTACAACCGGATAGGTGTGCGCCGGAGTCTGTTCGATCAGATTCAGCCAATCAATCACCTGTCGGGCCTCGGCTTCGTTTGTCCGGGAGGACTCGTCGTACCGACCCTCCACATTCATGACAATCGTTGAGTCAAGGGCACTTCTGCCCGACGGGATTCGTTTGAACGGAGTTTTAAAGGCAATTTTGTTGAATCGCACCCAGCCTTCGGGTGTATCCTGATGCTGGTAGTCAAGATGCATCGCATTGGCGCCGATACCTTTGCAGAACTCCAGAATATCGTCGTCGGCAAACGGAGTCATATCCTGCTTTTCATCGCCGAATACCACGAGCCGCTTCGCCATGTTGAACAGGTGGTAACATTCCTGTTTGGGAATGTTGTGGCCCTCGTCCACCAGTACCAGGTCATAAACAACCTGCGACTGCTGCATGACGTCGAGGGCAACCATCGGGGTGGTGAGTATAACCGGGAGTGTTTCCGACAGCGGATGGAAATGATGGTGAATCAGATCTTCAGCCCTGACAGATGCGCTGAGGGTTCGGTTGTCTTTTCCAAACCAGATTTTATAAGCTGCTGAATTGGCCGATTTCAGGTCTTTCAGTGCTTTTTTCTTTCTTTCCTGCCAGAGTGAACTGATCTGGTCGGGGAAAAGCTGGTTCAGACTTCTGGTATGGTTGATCAGGTCGAGCACCGCATCTTCCGTCCAGACGATATCGGGGTGAAAATTACCCTGCAGAAGGAAATGCAGATACCAGCTTTCAAAGGCAGCCTGCCAGTTGTTGGGTTGTATCCTGCACAATGCACTCACTACTTTCTGGGACAGCTCATTGAGCGAAAGCCAGTGACGTTGCCAGATGTAAAAATCATCGAAGTCGCGCAGATAGAAACGAGTATCTTCCAGTCGGGCGATGAGGTCTTCCAGAAATTCCTGTCGCTTGGGAATCGTCAGCATCTCGTGCTTCAGATTGTCGTTGTAAAGCCCGGATGAGTTGAACTCCTCCAGGAACAAATCCAGCGACTCCTCCAGATCCCTGATCTTGTCCCGGAAATCCAGCTCGGGATGTGCACTTTTGGAGGTAAGCCGTTTTACATCCTCGCGTACGCTCGCGGGTATTCTTCTCCGCCAGTTATTGGCCGAAATTTCGAAATCGCGGGTTAGCTGGCTGATCCGGGAGATATTGCGCATATCCGGATTTTGCGGAAAATCGAACTCGAAGTACCTTCTCAGGCTGTAGGTTTTCAACAATTCCTCGAAGTAGCCGCCAATTCGCTCTTTGGCCGCAACGATTTCTTTGTATTTGTCGCTGAAAATACCGTACAGTTTTTCAGCACTGGATATGGGTTTTTCAAAGTCGGGGCCAAAACGTGTTACACCGTCTTCAAGGCTGTTTTTGATGCGCTTGACGATTACTGAAAGATCGAAATAGTACTGTTCGAAGTGGTCCTGCAGGCTCTCTGCGTAATCGTTGGTCTGAGAAATATAGCGGTGATGAAGTGCAGTTGCCTTGTCGGAAAGCGACTTGA
The DNA here is from genome assembly GCA_041182785.1 of Bacteroidota bacterium. Taxonomy (GTDB): domain Bacteria; phylum Bacteroidota; class Bacteroidia; order Chitinophagales; family Saprospiraceae; genus M3007. Next base: position 4,721 of record JBEGNB010000235.1, on the reverse strand, counting down.
CCTGCATGCTCGTCCACTGCATCCCCTTTGCCGAGGAATAATCGGAAAAAATATTGCCATTCAGATTGCCCAGCGGGTGATGCAGGGTAGGGAAGCGCCTGAAGAGTGGTTCGGAGGCGTAAATCGCATCAACAATCTGGTTATATTCCTGCTCGTTATAGGAGAAATCCTGGGGATTTAACTGACTGAGCAGCAGTTCTTTTCCTTCCGTCCGGTTGGCGCGCAGATACCGACCTACCGTTTCACTGAAATCAAGGGAACCGAACAGCGGTTTGTGCAGTGATTTCCATGCATTGTCCAGTTTATTCTGCTCCCGGATGGTTTTGTTCAGCACCGTCTGAAACAGGTCTCTGTTGTAATTGGCCTTGCTTTTCGACTCGGCACTCATACGGAGCATATCTGCAAGCATCAGTTTGTCTCCTTCCAGGTCGCGCAGTACGAATGACAGCTCCCCGATCCCTTTGTCGAGCAACATTTTTTGTGCTCTGCGAAGCGAATTGATACTTTTCGAGACTACCAGACATTTCTTTCCATGCGAAAGTGCATTCATCACGATGGCTGAAATCAGGAATGTCTTGCCGGAACCCGATGCTCCCTCCACTACAGTAAGTGCGTTGTTCTGAACCGCTTCAAGTGCCGCCCGCTGACTGGGATCGAGTGGCAGCATGGAGAAGGTGTGTATCCAGGTGTCGCCTGTAACCTGTGGATCAGGTATGGCTGCCGGTGCCTCCCCGGTAATGGTTCGGGGAAGGGTAGGGTATATTCCCGCAACAGCCGTCCACGAAAGCATATTCTGACCTGATCTCAGGCTCTCTTCATCCGGGAATGGCTTGATACCCAGCGGAAGCCCGTCGGCATACAGCGAAAATGTGCTGCTGACTAATTCACAGAAATTCAGAAAAGCCTGGGTGTTATTCCACTCATTTTCGGCGAAATAGCGGGCTTTCGCCGTGAAATCACCGCCTGAAATACTGTCGAGCAGGTGAAAAAGCGGGTAGTTGGGCGTTATCGGGTGTGTCGTCTGCCTCGTAACCTGCCAGTTGTCGGTGTTATTCTGGCTAGGTTCCAGGACGATATGCCACACAAATAATGGTGCTGAAAGATCCTGATTCCCGAGTTTACCTGTTAAAACAGGGTATCCGACACCCAGATTTTTGGAGCCGAAAACACGTTCTCTGTTTCTGGACTCGAAGTACAGGTGCAACAGCCACTCGCTGGCCGGGTGATTGGCCGCAATCGGCAAGTCCATGTCTTTACCTGCCGGAAGTTCGTATATCAGGCGGATGGACAAGTCTCCGTCAATACTGGTAAGGTCGGCCCGTGCCGGGGGAGCAGGTTTGGCGTTGAGCCATTCCAGTGCGGCACTGCTGTATGCAGTCGAGGCGGTGGTTTTCTCCGGGGAAAGATTGTTTTCTCTCATAATTTTAGAGTGGGATGCAACTTTACACGCAAAAGAACGGAATTCACGGGAAAATATTGAAAATTACATGCAGCAGGATTACTTTTGTAAAAAAACTCATGCTCGATCGCTATCCAAGGCTGTTTTCTCTCCTTCTCTCGCTGCTCTTTTTTGCACTGATCTGGGTGTATGTGAAGGAGTTCCCCTTTCTTTCGAACACGATGGAGGTGAAATCATTGCTGATTGGCGCGCTCATTAGCGGCCTGCTTATAGCTGTCCTGATTATTGCGCTCTCTTTCAGAAAACTGGCGCCGCTCGGTAGGCATATCCCCGAGCTGCTGTTTATCGGATCTGTTTCCCTGATTTTTTCTCCGTTGTTTGCAAGCCTGATCAACCGCAATCTCGGAACCGATGAGCTCCTTTCGTTGGAGTTTGTCTCGGAAACACCTTTTCTCGCCTCTCAGTATGGTGTGCTGAAAGGGGAGAAGCCCAAGCCTACCGGTTACCGGCTAAAAGTCAGGTATGAGGGCAGGGAAACAACGTTCAAATATAAATCCCAGGCTTACTTTCCGCTGACAAAACCCGGTGAGAAAATTCTTGTGCCCGTCAGGAAGGGCGCTTTCGGTTTTTCCGTGGTGATGCTGAAGTAGTCAGAGCAGACACACCCTAGACAAGGTGAAGTATGTTCCCCTGGGCATAACAGCTCCGGCAGCGCGGCTCATATTGCTCTTTTTCTCCCAGAAGAACGATGGTGTCGCCCTCGGCAAGTCTGTATGAATGGGTGGCCAGATTGCCGCAATGAACACAGATGGCGTGTACTTTGGTAACATATTCTGCTATCGCCAGCAGTTCAGGCATAACACCGAAGGGCTGCCCGCGGTAGTCCATATCCAGGCCTGCAGCAATAACGCGTACCCCCCTGAGAGCCAGCTCCTGACATACCGCCGGTAACTGGTCGTCAAAGAATTGCGCTTCATCGAGTCCGATGACCGCTACATCCTCGGCAAGTTTGAGCAATTTTGAAGAATGATCAACAGGTATTGCCAGTAATGACGAGGTGTCATGTGAAACAATGGCCTGTTCGTCATATCGGGTATCCACTTTGGGCTTGAATACTTCCACTTTCATGGAGGCTATTTTAGCTCTTTTGAGTCTTCTGATCAGCTCTTCCGTCTTGCCGGAGAACATACATCCGCAAATTACTTCAATCCAGCCCGATCGCTGTCCTTTAAAATGAGGTTCTAGAAACACAGTTTTTGAAATTTTTTAGAAATTCGCCGGTGAAAGTAAATAGTCTAAACCCTCTCACAAAATGGATTTTCAAAAATCGAAATTATTCCTCGATAAACTGAACCGCGAATTTGCCCGTTTATCCAAGGATCCGGACAATGTGGTGCGCCTGGATATTGATATCATGGCCTCTTATGTTCGCGATCTTTACGATGCTCTGTATGATTCGCCGGTTGCACCAGCTCCTGTTGCCGTGAAACCTGAACCTGCCCCCCGGCGTGAGCCTGTACCTGAACCTGCTCCGCCGCCTGTGAAGGAGCCGGAAATAATTGCCGTTATCCCTGAAATTCCCGAGAGCAAACCGGTGAAAGAAAAAAAGGAGGCGTCTGTCCCGCATTCGGCACCTATAGTTTCTACAGCTTATACTTCCGAAAAGATGGAGGTCATGGACCCCGAAACCGAAGCGCTGTTCGAGGAGAAGGTGGCTAAAGAATTGTCTGACCGACTTTCAGAGCTGCCGATAGCCGACCTTAAAAAGGCAATCGCCCTGAATGACAAACTGCTGTACACCCGCGAGCTGTTTGGTGGCCAGGGCACTGCATTTGATACTTCAATCAGTGAAATCAACGGGATGGGTAATTTCGCCGATGCCCAGAACTATATGGTAAAACAGTGTGTAAAGCGTTTTGAGTGGAATGACCCCAAACGTATCGAAATAGCCAAAGGGTTTATCAGACTGGTCAGGAGACGCTTTAAATAGGAAAACAATGAAAATTTTGATCGTCGGACAGGGTATAGCCGGTTCAGTACTGGCTCATACGCTGTCCGGGCGTGGTTGCACTGTCTCCATAGCCGATGCGGGCCTTCCCGGATCGTCATCCCGATTCGCTGCCGGAATTATCAATCCGGTAACCGGCAAGCGTTTTGTCAAATCCTGGAATTTCGATCTTTTTTTCCCGGTTGCCATGCAGGTTTATCAGGAAATAGAGCGGCTGACGGGTACGTCCTTAATCACTCAATATCCTGTGGTCCGCCTGCTTTCTGCTCCCGGCGAGGTAAACGACTGGTCGGCCCGTTGCGCACAGCATGATTATGCTGCTCACGTGCGCGAGCTGCCGGACGCGCGCGAGTGGGAACCCATGCTGAAGCCAGGCTTCCATTTCGGTGAAATATCCCGGGCAGCCCGCGTTGATTTTCCGCAACTCCTGGACGCTATCAGAAAGCACTGGACTGCCGCAGGCCGTTTTATGGATCAGACAGTGGATATTGCGGAAACGGACTACTGGCTATCCGAATTCGACAAGGTTATCTTTACAGAAGGTTTCCGCGGACAGTTCAATGAACTGTTTCCCACCGATCTGTGGCGGGTAGCCAAGGGAGAAGCTCTGATTATTCGCTTCCCCGGTTTTCAGGGGCATATTTTCTCTTCGATGCTGAAAAAGACCGCAATCATTGCTCCGCTCGAGGACGATACTTTCTGGGTCGGTGGTACGTATCAGTGGCACTTCCCCGATTTCGAGCCAAGTATCGGTGAAAGGAACTATCTGATCAGCCATCTGGCCGAGATGATTGATGTGCCGTATGAAATCACGGGTCATGTTGCCGGTGTGCGGCCTGCCGTCAAAGACCGGAGGCCTCTCATCGGAGAGAGTCCTGTGAAGAAGAATGTCTTTCTGTTCAACGGTATGGGAACCAAGGGAGCCCTGCTGGCACCTTACTGGGCAGCGCATCTGGCCAGCCATCTGCTCGATGGTCAGCCTGTTGATCCCGAGGTTTCCCTCGCAAGAAAAAGCAACTGAATGAATCAGATGGTATCGCCGAGTATAACATTGCGGTCAACCCGGTCGGGGAGCGGACCAAAATGAGCGAGTTTCAACTCGGCCATCTTGCGGCCGGCTACGGCGCATTCAAGTGGTGAAGCTCCTTCCAGACGGGCCGTCAGATAACCCGACCAGAATGCATCACCAGCCCCGGTGGTGTCTTTTACCTCCACTTTTCTCGCAGGCAGATAGTGCGCTCCCTCGGTATTGCCAACCCAGCAGCCCTTGTCGCCCAGTGTGAAACAGACTTCAGCGGCTCCCATCTTCAGGAA
>JBEGNB010000234.1:0-7685 GCA_041182785.1 Bacteroidota bacterium | reverse complement strand
CGCCAGCATGTGCCAGTGAGAAAGAAATGTTCTGGACGTGGGCTTTACCCACCCGGATGGCATCGGTCAATACCGGTAATTCATAGAACGATGCGTCTTTTGAGTAATCTTCCGGCACCTTACCCCCAAAAAAACCGGTGCCACGCTCTCCGCGCAGCGCTGGTTGTATATCTCTCTATCTCCTCAGCCGCACAGTGAATGAGTCGCCGTTGGCCAGCGTGAGGGTGCCGAGGCGGTCACAGTTGCCGTTGCCGAAGTTCAGGGTGCCGGTGCGCAGGCCGGCCGTAAATTCAATGATTCCCTGTGATATCCAGCGGCAACTGGCTTTCTTGATGAGCGGATCCATGATGGTGGCCGTGAACGGTATGCCGTTGCGGTTGGTGCCGCTGGCCGAACCGATGCTGCTCCACACGTCGTCGAGCGGGGTGCCGGTGCCTGCGCCTTCCGTCAGGGTGGTGGTGCGTAGTTTGTTCCAGGTGGTGAAGGTGCCATCTGTGAAGGTCAGTTTCATATTGGTGGCCTCCACGGTGTACGACCACAGTCCATCGGCATTCTGGCCGTTGTTGGTCCACTTGCGGGTACCTTCCAGTTTGTTTCCGTCCACAAAGAAGTTGTCGTGGTTAACTACCCGCTCGGCGCCTGGCTGGCGGAGCGGAGCCGTCTGGTCCACAATGAGTCTGCCGCTCAGCACGCGCCCGTCGGCGCGCGTGCAGGAAGCGCCGAAGTCAATGGTGATGGTGTTGGGCCAGGTGCCCTCCGGCTGGGCAAAGGTGACGGTCGGACAACTGCCCCCGCGCTCCTCTATTACCATGTCCACATCAATGTCGGTCTGGTCGGAGTAGTCTTCGCTGGCCGAAAGGTCGTCGGCGGTGGTTACCAGCAGGTCTTCATTGCCGCGGTCGTTCTGCAGGCAGGCGTGAAAGGTGAATGAACCAATGCCCAGAATCAGGAGAATCAGGATTGACTTTTTCATGTTGAATAGTTTTGTGAAAGTGACTGTTTGTGATTTGGTTACGGCTGATTTTCAGCTGCAGGTTTGACGTTCAGACGGCCTCCGGGGTTTATTCCTGTTTTGATAAAGGTTTGTTAAAACTTGACAATATCATCCCGATCCGGTCTGGTATCGTCCTGGCAGTCTTCAAAAAGGCCTGTCCGCGACGGAGAATTTCCCTTACCTTGCGGCGGTTTTCAAACTCAAGATGAATCTGCCCAGGTTAAAAGTGCTCGACCGGTATCTGATCCGGAAATTCCTGTCCACCGCAGGTTTTTCCCTGCTGATCTGTACCATGATTTCCTGCGCGATTGATTTCAGCGACAAGGTACAATCCATCATCGAAGAGCCCTGCACCGGAAAGGACATTCTGGCCTACTATACAGGTTTTGTATTCCAGATGTCTTCGCTTCTGATGCCGCTTTACACGCTCATCGCAGTGGTGTTTTTCACGTCTCGACTGGCCTTCAACTCCGAAATTCTGTCTATTCTCAACGCAGGCGTGAGTTTCGGCCGCCTGCTGCGGCCTTACCTGATCGGAGGTGCCATTATCGGACTGCTCCATCTTTCCATCAACCACTTCATCGCGCCCGGTTTCAACAAGTGGAAACTGTGGTTCGAACGTACGTACGTGTGGAAACAGCAGGACAAGGGCAAAACTACCAATGTGCACCTGCTCACAGCACCCGATGTCAAGGTTTTCATCCGAGGTTATAATAAAAACGGAAAATCCATGTCCGGATTGCGTGTGGAGCGCTTCGAAGGCAGTCAGATAAAGAGTATCCTGTCTGCCGAAAATGCACGCTGGAAGTCGGAACCCGACCGCTGGGAACTTACCCAGTGGACGATCCGGACGTTCGACGGACTGAAAGAAACGCTGCAGCGGGGTACGACGCCGCTGGATACTGCGTTAAACATTCGTCCGCAGGATTTTGTCTATTACAACAACCAGAATGAGGAGATGACAACGCCCGAACTCCGGCAGGCTATTCAGCGCGACCGCAACCGCGGACAGGCGAATACGCGCAGTTACGAAATCGAGATGCACCGGAGAACGGCCGATGCCGTAACCAATATCATACTGACGGTAATCGGACTGGCGGTAGCGGGCCGTAAAGTGCGCGGGGGACTGGGTCTGCACCTCGCCATGGGTATTGGAATAGGCGCCGGATTTATACTTTTGTCCAAATTTGCAGTCTCGTTCGCAGCCAGCGGCTCTATTCCAGTGATGCTCGGCATGTGGATTCCCAACCTGATTTTTATCGCAGTGGCGGCCTGGCTGGTACTGCGCGCTCAGAAATAATAACACTTTTGAAATAAACGCAGATGTCCAAAGTATCCAGACAGAGAATCATGGCCTACGGGCTGATTGCCGTTATGCTACTCTCGGTGGTAGCGCTTGTTTTGCCCAAACTAATGCCCTCCGGCGGGAAATCAGCCGGCACCGTCACCACTACGGCACAAAAACCTTCTATTCAGGCACCGCCTTTCAGTGGCGACTCGGCGTTTGTGTATGTCAAAAAACAGGTGGACTTCGGTCCGCGTGTGCCCGGCTCTGCAGCCCACAAGGCCTGCGCCGACTGGCTGGTGAAGGCTTTTGAGCAGCGGGGCATGACGGTTCTCAGACAGCCATTCAAGGCAAAGGCGTACTTCGGAACGCTGGACGCGGTAAATATTGTTGCCCAGTACAAGCCCGAACTGCCAAACCGCATCCTGCTTTGTGCACACTGGGACAGTCGCCATATCGCAGACAAGGATACCAAAGACAGGGAGAAGCCGATTGACGGTGCCGACGACGGTGCCAGCGGTGTGGCTGTCATGCTGGAACTGGCCCGCATGGTGCAGCAGAATCCGGTGAATTACGGTATTGATTTTATATGCTTTGACGCCGAAGACCTGGGCGATGACCGCGATGCGGCTGGTGGTTCAGTTCTGCAGCAAAATTCAGCCAATACCGCTGAAACCTGGTGTCTGGGATCGCAGTACTGGGGTAAAAATCCGCATAAACCCGGTTACAGAGCCAAATTCGGTATCCTGCTGGATATGGTAGGCGCTACGGGCGCGCGCTTCCCGCGCGAGGGCTATTCCATGGCTAATGCACCGGACGTCGTGAATCGTATCTGGGGAACGGCAGCAGAGCTGGGTTACCAGGATCTGTTTACGCCCAATCAGGCGGGTGGCATCACCGACGACCACTATTACGTTATGAAATTCACCCAGATACCGACGGTTGACATCATCGGTATGCCGAAGGAGCCCCCGATGTTCGGTGATCATCACCATACCCATTTCGACAACATCAGTATCATTGACAGCGAGGTAATGCGCAAGGTAGGCCACGTAGTAGCCACAGTAATCTATCGCACTGCCGCCCAGCCGATGTAATCAGCTATCAAACAGACAATTTTTTTGCATTGTGAATAAATTTTCATCGCGCCACCTGACAGGAATCAAGGGTATCACGGAAGAGGATATCAGACTGATTTTTGAAACTGCCGACAATTTCAAGGAGGTGATCAACCGTCCTATCAAGAAAGTGCCTTCACTGCGCGATGTGACGGTGGCCAATCTGTTTTTCGAGAGCAGTACGCGCACGCGGGTGTCTTTCGAGCTCGCCGAACGCCGCCTGAGTGCCGACATTGTCAATTTCACGGCCTCCAGCAGCAGTGTGAGCAAGGGAGAAACGCTCCTCGACACGGTGAATAACATACTCGCCATGAAGGTGGATATGGTGGTTATGCGTCACCCCGCACCCGGTGCCTGCGTATATCTCTCCTCCAGAATACCTGCCAATATCGTGAACGCCGGCGACGGAACGCATGAACACCCCACGCAGGCACTCCTCGATGCCTTTTCCATCCGGGAAAAGCTCGGCGATGTGACGGGCAAAAAAATTGCCATCATCGGCGATATCCTGCACAGCCGGGTGGCGCTCAGCAATGTTTTTTGCCTGAAAAAACTGGGTGCCAGGGTCAGGGTGTGCGGTCCGCCCACGCTGATTCCAAAATACTACGCCGATCTCGGGGTAGAGGTGAGTCACGACGTACATGATACCCTCCGCTGGTGCGATGTAGCCAACGTCCTGCGTATCCAGCTGGAACGGCAGGATATCAAATACTTCCCCAGTTTGCGGGAATACCACCAGTACTTCGGCATCACCAGGAAAATGCTCGATGAACTCGACCGGCCCATTGTGCTCATGCACCCCGGCCCCATCAATCGCGGGGTAGAGCTCAGTTCCGATGCCGCCGACAGTCCGCACAACATCATACTCGACCAGGTGGAGAATGGCGTGGCAGTCAGAATGGCCGTGCTGTACCTCCTGGCGAACAACAACTGATGAAACATGATACCGCCCCGCCAGATTCAGGATGTACTCGACGCCGCCCGTATTGAAGACGTGGTGGGCGAGTTCGTTACACTGAAGAGACGGGGGGTGAATCTGATCGGGTTGTGCCCCTTTCACGGTGAAAAAACACCTTCCTTCAATGTAAATCCCGCCCGAAACATCTTCAAATGCTTCGGCTGTGCAAAGGGTGGGGATGCCGTCACCTTCCTGCGCGAGCACGAGAAGATGACCTACGTGGAAGCCATACGCTGGCTGGCAAAAAAATACGGCATTGAACTTCAGGAAATCGAGCGCACGCCCGAACAGCTGGCGGAAATTCAATTGGCCGACTCCCTGTATATCGTCAATGAATTCGGCCTTAAACATTTCCAGCAGCAGCTGTTTGATACCGACGAGGGGAAATCCGTTGCGCTGTCCTATTTCAGAAAACGGGGACTGCGCGAAGAAACCATCCGCACCTTCGGACTCGGTTATGCGCCCGATCAGCGCGACCTGCTGATCCGGGACGCTAAAAACACGGGTCACAGCCTTGATCTGCTGAAAAAAGTGGGGTTGTGCAGTCAGGATGGCAGCAGGGATTTCTTCCGTGCCAGGGTTATGTTTGCCATCCACAACCTGTCGGGGAAAGTGGCTGCCTTCGCGGGCAGAACTATGTCATCAGAAAAGACTGTTCCTAAGTATATAAATAGTCCGGAGACGGAAATTTATATAAAAAACAAAACATTATACGGGTTGTTCCAGGCCAGAAAGGCTATCCGGCAACACGATGAATGCCTGCTGGTAGAGGGCTACATGGATGTAATTTCCCTGTATCAGGCCGGTATTGAAAACGTGGTGGCATCATCCGGCACCTCCCTCACGGAGGGGCAGCTACAACTGATCAGGCGGCACACCGACAACCTGAAAATACTGTACGACGGCGATGCAGCGGGTGTGAAGGCGGCCCTTCGCGGTCTCGATCTGGCCCTCGAGCAGGATCTGAACGTCAAAATCTGTCTGTTCCCCGACGGACATGATCCCGATTCCTATGTGCAGGAGTTTGGCGGCGAGGCGATGAATCAGTTCATGGCTGCCAACGCGAAAGATTTCATCCTGTTCAAAACCGAATTACTGCTGGAGGAAACCCGTCACGATCCAATTAAAAGAGCCGGACTGATTAAGGACATAGTGGGCAGTATTGCCCGTATTCCGGATCCGATCAAGCGGAGCGTTTATCTGAGAGAGTGTGCCACCATGATGGAAGTGGCGGAGCAGACGCTTTCGGCCGAAATGAACAAGATCATCGCGGGAAGTATCCGGAAAAAGGAAGACAAGGCGGCCCGGCAGCCCGGCAGAGCCAGCGATTCGGGACCATTTATTCCCGGCGACGAGTGGCCCACCGAGGTGCCGCCCATGCCCTCCGATGTGGATTTTCCGCCCGACCAACCCTTCCCCGTGGAGCCCGGAGAACCCCGCCGTCAAACCCGGGGTGGCGCTGTTCAGGAGCGCGACGTTGTCAGGATGCTCATACAGTATGGCAACCGCACCCTGGAACAGGAGCAGGTCACCGTTGCGGAATATATTCTGTCCGATATCGGCGACTCACTCGACAGCTTCGATGATCCGCTGTACGCCAAAATAGCTATTGAATGCCGGGATATGCTTCTGAGCGGCAGAACATTCGACCAGCATTATTTCATACAGCACCCTTCGTCCGAGGTCTGCGATCTGACGATAAATATCCTGTCGGAGCCCTGGGATTATTCACCCAACTGGGAGGGCATGTGGAACTACCCGCTTCAGAACCAGAAGATGCCCGATCTGAATTTCGATCTGGATATGAAGCAGGCGTTGCTGCGTTTCAAACTGCTGAAAGTGAACAAGATGTGCGATCAGAATCTGGCCAGAATCAAGGCTGCATCGCTGGCCGGCGACGACGAGAGCATGATGCGCTACATGAAGGTACAGCAGAAGCTGCTCGCCACACGGAACGATATCGCGGCGAAAGGGGGGACGGTGATATTTCCTAAGTGAGGGCGGCTCGCGGGCGCGAAGTGCATCCCGGACATGTTTTACACTTCACCGGCAAAATAGTTGTAGAATCCCCGGATCACGTCTGTCAACTCACTTTCTATCAAATCAGGATTTACGTAATCAACCAGCTGGTAAAACTTTGATTTATCCATAATACCTCTCGGTATCCCGGCCTCATCAAGAAAATTTTCAAACAGTGGCGTTAAAAAATCATCGCTTATTTTGGTAGTAATCCAGAATGAATCAGACAGATTACCCAGTGCGACGGGTGGAATACGCCCGTCAACCAGTTCTCTGAGTCTTTTCTGCCAGAAAGTGCCCGCATACAGGGCATCAGCGTAACTGTACAATGTATCCGGCAAGGGTAAATAATTCTCGATTTCGTTTCTGCGCCATTGTTTGATCATCAATCCGGGTTGATTATTCTCAATATTTCTTTTCAGATTGTCAAATATGGCATATCCTTTAAGGTCCGGAATAAACTTCCTTAAAGCATCAAAATGGTTTCTGACTCTGTTTACGTCGTTGCCGACCGGATAGGGGAATACATTTTCTTCAATAAACTGATGAATGTCTGAAAATCCCAATTTTTTACAGAAAGCTTTGATGAAATCCAGGTCCGTTGTCCCCTCAAAATACAGCATAAAGGGACGTTGTTTCGCAATCAAAAACTCTTCATATCCTATATCGCGCAATACAGATTTTACATATTTCTCCTGATTTACCTGCTCAAAGGCGCCAAAAATTCCTGAAATCACCAGATCCTTCCCGAATGCCCGACTCATGACACTTTCAGAATGGCTTGCCACAATGAGCTGACTGTTATTCTTCTTTGCCAGGTCACTGATTTTATCATAAATATTTGACTGTCGTATGACTTCCAGGTGTGCATCAGGCTCATCCAGCATATTGACAGTATTGGGAAATGCGAGCAAATAAGCGAAGAGCAGAATAGCCTGCTTCGTGCCGCTTCCCAGGGACGACAAATCAATATCTTTTTTCACCCCTTCATTATAGCTCATTTTGAGCAGTCCCGTTGCCGGGATGTATTTCGGCGGATTGAGTTGAACTTTGAACAAACCCTCTATTTCTGCCGTAAATTGCTTCCAGCTCGTTTTTTCGTCCCTTGCATAGAGCAAATAACAAATATTTCTCAGTACATCTGACGTATTACCACTGCCTATATACCGCAAAATAGAACCGACTTCCAGTTTGTCTTCCGTTGGCTTGAGACCTGCGACCGAGGGTAAAAAGCCAATTTTTTCATTCAACAGCACTTCCGGGAATTCATACAGATTTCCTTCTTCATCCCGGGTTAACCTTGCATAGATC
>JBEGNB010000233.1:0-4239 GCA_041182785.1 Bacteroidota bacterium | reverse complement strand
CCTGGCCGAGCGGGTGATGGTTTACGATTTGCACGGCCGGCTGATGCTTTCTGAAAAACCAGGGGGCGAATCTGTCCGGCTCGATGTATCCGGTCTTCCGGCCGGATTTTACTGGCTTCATGTCATTGAAAGCGGGAGTCAGAAAATAACGAGAATACAGGTAGCCGGGATATGAAACGGCAAGGGTGCGTTGCATCCGTCTGGCTGCCACGCACCCTTGAGGTACATTTTTCATGAGCACTGGAACGTATCCGGGTATTTCTGTCAGATCCGGAAAAACTCAGGAAAGCGAGTTCACAATAGTAGCAAAATCATCAGCTTTCAGGGAGGCACCGCCTATCAGACCGCCATCCACATCGGGCTGACCGAATAACTCGGCAGCATTTTGTGCGTTACAGGAGCCACCATACAGAATAGTAGTGTCTTCGGCAACCTGGGCGCCGTAGTGACTTGCGATAAGGCTCCTGATAAACCTGTGCATCTCCTGTGCCTGTCCGGAAGAAGCTGTGCGACCAGTTCCGATAGCCCATATTGGCTCGTAGGCAATTACAACCTTCCTGAAATTAGCCTCGTCGAGGTGAAACAAACCTTCCCTTAGCTGCGTTTCAACGTAAAGTTCATGTTTTTCCTCTTCACGGATTTCCAGCGGCTCACCGCAGCAAAAAATGGGGCGAAGTCCGTTGGAAAGTGCCTGATTTACCTTGGAAGCCAGCATTTCGTTGGTTTCATGAAAATACTGGCGGCGTTCTGAATGCCCAAGAATAACAAATGAAGCACCAGCCTGTGCAATCATAGCGGCAGAAACCTCGCCAGTGTAGGCACCTTTTGTTTCATGATGACAATTCTGGGCTGCCAGATGGAAACCTTCTTGCCCATTGATCTGAACACCGACAGACAGCAGGCTGGTAAACGGAGGCGCCAGAACGACAAGCCCTTTGGGATGATGGATTTTTTCGAGGATGCTGGAAACAAGCGCCGAGCCTTCGGAGAGCGTGTTGTTCATCTTCCAGTTGCCTGCTACAATCTGTTGACGCATGGTTAAATGTATTTTTCGTTTGAATGTCTGTATTTTCGCCGCAAAGCTACAACACAAGTATCATGAAGCGTTACTGTCTGGCACTCGATCTGAAACCTGACCCTGTATTAATTGCAGAATATGAATCCTTCCACCGGAATGTGTGGCCCGAAATACTGGAAAGTATCCGGGACGCAGGAATACTCCGACTCGAAATTTACCGGCTGGAAAACCGGCTTTTTATGATTCTGGAAGCCGACGACTCTTTCAGTTTTGAAAGAAAGGCCGCTCTCGATGCGGCTAATCCGGCGGTGCAGAAATGGGAGGATCTGATGTGGAATTATCAGCAGGCACTGCCCACGGCGAAAGCAGGGGAGAAGTGGCTACTGATGGATAAAATATTTGAACTGTAAATCCCTCAAGGATGGCAGGTAACTCATTCGGAACCATATTCAGGCTGACCACTTTCGGTGAATCGCATGGCCCCGCCATTGGCTGTGTGGTGGACGGTTGTCCGGCAGGCCTCGATTTTGATTCAGCATTTATACAGAACGAACTCGACCGGCGCCGACCCGGTCAGAGCCGCATTGTGACGCAGCGAAAGGAATCCGATTCCTTTGAGGTGCTGAGTGGCGTTTTTGAAGGTAAAACAACCGGCTCACCTATTGCGCTGCTTATCAGAAACGAAAACCAGCGAGGAGCCGACTACGATCATCTCGCGGAAGCATTTCGCCCCGGGCATGCCGACTACACCTGGGAGGCCAAGTACGGGCATCGCGACTTTCGCGGGGGCGGACGCTCGAGCGCGCGCGAGACGGCTGCGCGTGTGGCCGGAGGGGCAATCGCCAAACTGCTGCTTGGAAACAGTGGAATTAAAATCAATGCCTACGTGAGCCAGGTCGGAGATATTTCGCTGAATCGCCCCTATAGCGAACTGGATTTTTCACAGACAGAGAGTAACCCTGTCAGGTGTCCGGATCAGGAAACAGCAGCGCGAATGGAAGAACTGATTATGCAGGTCAGGAAAGAAGGTGATACCATCGGCGGGGTTGTCAGCTGTGTCATAAGCGGTTGTCCTGTCGGATTGGGACGACCTGTATTCGACAAGTTGCATGCTGATCTGGGAAAGGCCATGCTGGGTATAAATGCTGTAAAGGGATTTGAGTATGGATCCGGATTTTCAGGCACCTCCATGCGCGGGTCAGTGCATAATGACATTTATGAGTCTGAAGGAGGCGCAGTTATTACCCGAACCAACCATTCCGGTGGAATTCAGGGAGGTATTTCCAACGGAATGGATATTTTTTTCAGAACAGCCTTCAAGCCTGTTGCCACTATTATGCGCGATCAGGAGAGCATAAACAGCGCCGGAGATTCAATCACACTGAAAGGCAAGGGTCGGCATGATCCGTGTGTGGTACCACGTGCCGTGCCAATCGTGGAGGCCATGGCAGCGCTGGTACTGGCCGATCACCTGCTCCTGATGCGTACAGATCGTTTATGACTGGTACCCCTTGTTATCGGTGCGTTTGTTGATGAGAGCAATTACCCCGGCCGCCAGCAGCAGTGAGAGCAGGGCAGCAACCACCGGCACACTGATGTCGTCCTCCAGATTGACAGATGACAGTCCCTGTTTGTGCAGATATTGCCCTATTACCTGGGCCCCGTTGTTGAAAAGATGTGCCATGGAAGGAACCCACAGATTGCCGCTCTTCCAGTACAGCCAGCCCAATACCATTCCCAGTACCAGTCGCGGAATAAACCCTTCCATTTGAAAGTGTGCCAGACTGAAAATAACCGCCGCGACGAAAAGTGCCGCAAGTGGATTCGGCATAACGCGCATGAGTTGCCGCTGCACAATTCCTCTGAAGACAATTTCCTCACCGATGGCGGGCAGAACCGCTATCAGAAGCAGATTTCCCAGCAATTCCGCTGGATACTCCATATTGAGCAATCCCTTCAATACCAGTTCTGCCTGTTCTTCTGCCAGTCTGAACGAATCCGGCAGGGGAATCTGCTGATTCAGTTGCAGTGTGTACAGAACAAACGGTGTGGATACCGCCATCAACAGCAACGCCAGTGCCGTGATGCTCCAGTCGGGCATCCTGTTGATTTGCAGATAATCGGGCCACGAGGTGTATGACCCTGTTCCGGGTCTGTAGAAAAGCCAGGCAGTGAACAAACCACTGGCACAAAAGCCCAGCAAATGTCCCAGACCGAGCTGAATCCTGATCTGCCACCTGTCGGCTTCCGGGGAGTCGGGCAACAGAGAAAGCGTGATATCCCACCCGGCTAAATGCGCAATCACACCATATAGTATGGCTCCGATTCCCGAGCCGAGAATAAACAAGCCCAGCTGAGTGAGCATAACAAGGCCAGGTTTGGGGAAAGATTTCCCGTCAGCCTGAAAATCAAATTCCGTTTTATTGTTGTAAAATTCCATGTGAAAAGAATTTCCTTGTGCTGTAAAGATTTGTTTTTCAGTAAATTACAGGTTTTTTTCAGGTTTTTCGGGAAAAAAAGTGAAACACTTCCGGAGAAATCACGGGACGGGGAAGTAGCTTTGCCGCCACAAGATAAGGCCATGACGAGACTTAGCGTGAATGTAAATAAAGTGGCGCTCCTCAGAAACTCGAGAGGCGGCAACCTGCCTGACCTGGTACAGGTGGCAAAGGACTGCGAGACCTTCGGTGCTCAGGGAATTACGGTACACCCCCGACCCGACCAGCGCCATATACGTTACGACGACGTGCCCGCCCTCAAGTCGGCAGTTACCACGGAATTCAACATAGAAGGCTATCCAGACAGAGAGTGGCTCGATCTGGTAATAGCGAACAGCCCGGATCAGGCAACGCTGGTGCCCGATGAGCCCGGCCAGCTCACATCAGACAAGGGCTGGGATACAACAGGGCAGGGTAGCAGGCTCCGGGATATTATTCAGGAGTTGAAATCGTATGGCATACGGGTTTCTGTATTTGTTGATCCGGTGGGGGCCATGGTAGAGGGTGCACTCAAGGCAGGTGCAGACAGAATTGAATTTTACACAGGACCTTATGCGCATGATTTCTCAGCTGACCCGGCTTCCGCGGTAAAGGCATATACAGATGCTGCCCGTGTGGCCAATGAACTGGGAATCGGAATTAATGCCGGTCACGATCTGAATTTAAAGAACCTGAGCTATTTCAGACACAACTGTCCAGGGCTGCTCGAAGTGAGTATTGGTC
>JBEGNB010000232.1:0-4268 GCA_041182785.1 Bacteroidota bacterium | reverse complement strand
GGATAGATGGTACCCTTGTTGAAGTATGCCTTCAGTTCGCGTTCTTCGGAGAGCGTGGTTTCACCCTCCCAATATCTTTCGAGCAATTCGCTGATACGCTTTTCCTCTGTCATGGGTATGTAATTTGCAGTTCCTGAATCAGTCGTGTCCGTATGGTTTTCCGGGCCCTGTGCAGATTTATCTTCACCTGATCTGCCGGCATGGACAGAATAGTTGATATCTCCTCGTAACTCATTTCCTCGATGTCGCGCAGGTGCATCACGAGGCGGTGCTTTTCGGGTAGTTCCTGCATCATTCTCCGGATCTGTTCGCTCAGATCGCTGTTTTCTGTCTGTGTGGCTGCCGAAGGCGCCGTATCCGGTTCTTCCCGGTTTTCGACGGGCAGTACATGTCTTGTTTTTCGGTATCTGTTCCGGTCGAGCGACCTGTTTTTTGTCAGTGTCATACTCCATGCCTCCCAGTTTCTGACCTGTTTCGAGTGGTTTTCCGGCACTTTCCAGATGTTTTCCATGACTTCCTGCACCACATCTTCTGCTTCCTGCGTGTTTCCCGTGATTCGAAGAGCAAACCTGTACAGTTTGTCGCGCAGCGGGATGATATATTGCCGGAAGATTTCCTGATCCATGAAAGGTCTGAATTTTGGACACACGCTTAAAAGACGTTTCTGGTTCAAACTTGTTACAGCGAGTCCTGTTTTTTTTCTGATAAACGCTGGAATCATTAACTTTGCGGCTCGTTATCGTTTTCACAAACACACACGTCAGAAACAACATGGGCGATACACACGCACCCGACGATTGGAAACTTGAACAGGAGGAGTGGCTTGAGGCACTCGAAGAAGTGCTGGAAGGTGAGGGTAAAGGCCGCACAGCGGAACTCTTTCAGCGCCTCAGAGCTTTGCTCGCGCGTCATGGCGTTGCCAATGGCGGCGCTGCCCTGAATACGCCCTACATGAATACTATCGGCCCTGATGACCAGCCCGCTTATCCCGGTGATCTCGAGCTGGAGCGCCGAATAGAAAACATCAACCGCTGGAATGCACAGGCGATGGTGCTTCAGGGTGCCGACAAGGATCTGGCACTCGGGGGACACATTGCCACTTATGCCGCCTGCGCGACCATGCTGGAAGTTCTTTTCCACCATTTCCTTCGCAAACGCTCAGCCGATTACGGCGGCGATCTGCTTATGTTCCAGGGCCATGCTTCACCGGGCGTGTACGCGCGCGCGGCGTTCGAGGGTCGTTTGCCAGTTCAGGCTATCGCCGATTTTCGCCAGGAATTGCTCGGCGGAGTAAGTTCTTATCCGCACCCGCGCAGGATGCCCCGTTTCTGGCAGGCGCCAACGGTAAGTATGGGTCTTGGCCCTATGACAGCCATTTATCAGGCCCGTTTCATGAAGTACCTCGAAAACCGCGGACTGAAAGCTCCCAATGGCGGTAAAGTGTGGCACTTCATCGGCGATGGAGAAATTGATGAGCCCGAAATTTACGGCACCATCGGTATGGCCAGCCGCGAAAATCTGGATAATGTGGTGTTTGTTGTGAACTGTAATCTGCAGCGTCTCGACGGACCCGTACGCGGAAACGGTAAAATTATTCAGGAGGTGGAACGCCACTTCCTCGGCGCCTCGTGGGAAGTAATCAAGGTAGTCTGGGGCAGTGAGTGGGACGAAGTATTCGAGAAAGATACGGAAGGACTGTTGCTTGCCCGCCTGGAACAATTGGTGGACGGTGATTTTCAGGAGATGTCTTCTGTCAATAACGGAGCCCATATCCGCAAAAAACTCGTTGGCGACGACGAACGTATTGCTGCCCTGTTAGCCGACTATTCCGACGAGCAGCTCCGGTCCATGCGTCGCGGGGGGCACGATCCGCTCAAGGTTTATACTGCCTACGAGCGTGCAGTGCGCGCAGGAAAGCCAGTGGCTATAATTATTCAGACGGTTAAAGGGTATGGCATGGGCCAGGCCGCAGAAGGCAAGAATACGGCTCACCAGACCAAAGACCTCCAGGACAAAAATCGCCTGGAAACCCGCGACAGATACGGTATTCCGGTCAGCGACGAAGAGGCTCTGGCAGCCAAATTCTGGTTCCCGGCTCCCGACAGCGCAGAGGCTCAATACCTTCATGCGCGCAGGAAGGCACTGGGCGGTTACCTGCCCGAACGAAGCGATGAATATCCCCGCTTCAGTCTGCCCGGCCTGGAGTTATTCGAAAAACAGACTCGTCCTGACGAAACTGCCAAACCGGTATCTACAACCGGTGCCATGGTGGATATGATGACTCAGATGATTCGCAATGCCGAAATAGGCAAGTACGTGGTGCCGATTGTACCCGACGAGGCCCAGACGTTCGGTATGCACCCGCTGTTCAACTCCGCACAGATATGGAACCAGCGCGACCAGCTCTACACTCCCCTGGAAATTGGTTTCTCAACTATTAAATACAAGGAGTCGAAAACCGGACAGGTTCTTCAGGAGGGTATCAATGAGGACGGTGCCACCGCCTCGTTTACGGCAGCTGGCACGGCTTATTCGCTGCATGGTATCCCAACCATACCTTTTTATATATACTACTCCATGTTCGGCTTCCAGCGCGTGGGCGACCTTGTGTGGGCTGCAGCCGACATGTTGTGCAAGGGCTTCCTGCTTGGCGGTACTGCCGGCCGGACCACACTGAACGGAGAAGGGCTTCAGCATCAGGATGGCCATTCACACCTGATTGCCCAGACGGTGCCGAGTGTGATGTGCTATGACCCGGCATTCGCCTATGAACTGGCTGTTATTGTTCACGAGGGCATAAGGCGTATGTATGTTGAAAACGAGTCCAAGATATACTACATCACCCTCTACAATGAAAACCTGCAGATGCCGGCTATGCCCGCGGGCGTGGAAGAAGGTATCAAACGTGGTATATATCGCTACAAGGCGTCGTCCATGAAACCGGCAAAAGCGGGAGTGAAAGCCCAGTTGCTCGGCTCCGGGGTTATTATGCGTCAGATACTCGCCGCGGCTGAGTTGCTCGAGTCGGAAGGAGTCAGCACAGATGTATGGTCGGTAACATCCTGGACGGAGCTGTATCGCGATTGCGTATCTACCGACAGGCGCAATATGCTCCATCCGTCTGACAAGCCAGAAACATCCTATCTTCAGCAGGCACTTGCAGGCAGTGACGGAGTTTTTGTAGCTGCCAGCGACTGGATAAAACTCACTCAGGGACAACTTGCTCCCTGGATACCGGGCGATTACACTGCTCTGGGAACCGACGGCTTCGGCTTGTCTGAAAGCCGCGACAGTCTGCGCGACTACTTTGAAGTTTCTCCAAGATACATCGCGTACGCTGCTGTACGCGCATTACACCGTCAGGGAAAGATAACGGACAAGGGAATCAAAGACTTCATGAAAAAGTACAGCATAGACAGCGACAAGGCAGATCCGATGTCGGTGTAAAATCCGATGCTGAATGATATAAAAGAAATCCGCCGGGCTCCTTTGCGAGCATCCGGCGGATTCTTTTTACATCTAAAAAAATGAGGGCGTTGTTACGCCAGCTTTTCCAGGTCTCTAATCAGGATACTGTTCCTGTTGAAATAAATCAGATTTGATTTTTTAAGGTCGTTGAAAACGGAGGTGACTGTCTGGCGGCTGGTACCGGTCAGGCTGGCAATCTCCTGCTGGGTGAGGTAATGCTTCACCAGTGTTTCGTAGCCGACACGCCGGCCTTCTCTTCCGGCCGATTCCACTAAAAATTCGATGATACGCTCGCGGGCATCTTTGAGCACCAGTTTTGCAAGGCGTTCTTCGGTACGCTGGAGTCGCTGGGCAAGATGTTGCATTGCCGCAATAACGAGAGAAGTGTTCTCCTGCATCAGAGCCCGGAAGTCTTCATTCCTGATGATCAGATATTCCACATCGTCGTGCAGGGCCTGAGCAAATTCGCTGCGGCCTGTTTCACCGGAAAGAACCAGATCGCCGAAAACGGCACCCGGAGCAAGAATTTCTTTAATTACCTCGCGGCCATCGGCAGAAAAAGCACCTGTTTTTACCTTCCCCTTGACGAGAAAAAACAGACAGTCGGCCGGTTCATCGTGCATGAAAATGAAATTATAGCGCGATGATTGTCTGTGCTGGGCGAGTTGTGCAACGCGTTCCAGCTCTTCAGCGCTGAGTGCAGACAGGAGCTGAACAGATTTCAGAAAGTAAATTTTTGCGTCTTTGTCCATGATCACAGAATTTGAATTGGGCATTTAGTGCCAAAGTGTGTATTAACC
>JBEGNB010000231.1:0-3514 GCA_041182785.1 Bacteroidota bacterium | reverse complement strand
CATGGCCCAGTAGAAGTCCCATATCATGGAGCACCATACTTCACCCAGTGCGTGTACCTGCGGGTTTTCAGCCACTGTTGAGTAGGTAATCGGATTGATATTCATATCCGCACTGTACGGATAGCGGCGGATACCATTGCCATCATTGGGCTGTCCGAATACGAATGTGCCCACACCGCGTTTGGTGGTAGCCACATCGCCCGGACGAACGCTCATAATCAGAGAGAAGAAGTCGCTCCAGCCCTCGCCCATCTGTTCAGCGTTGCCGAGACAGCCTGAGTTGGAAGGTCCGCCTGTCAGGCGGTTGGAAATCCCGTGTGCGTACTCGTGCGCGATGATACCGTTGTCGAAGTCGCCATCAACAAATTCGGGTCCGTTAACCACAGGCTGCACGAGTGAGATATTGAGTCCGGCACCGGCGTACTGTCTGAGAAGGGCACAATCGCCTTTCTTCATCCAGACTGTCGGGATAGTAACCTGACCGCCGTATGCTCCGGCGCCAAAGCCTGTTTTGGGAGGTGCCTCGTGATCACAGATGATGCAACCAGCTGCTCCGGCGAGCTGAGCCAGGTATGCTTTGTAACCGAATTCACATTCACCACGGTCAATCATGACAATCTTGCCGGCGATATTGTTGGTAGCCGGCTCACAACCGGTAGTCGGTTCTATGCCGTCATTGATAAAAACACCTTCTGCTGTAGTTGGTGTGTTGGTGATGGCACCACCCCATCCGCCTTGTCCGCCGTAATAGCTTCCTGCAATAACGCCCGGAGCATTTACTTTTACCAGGCGACCGCCGGTTGTATTCCACAGAAACATCTGCATACGACCGGAAGAACCGTCGGGCGGCGTGGAGAAGTTGGCGTTATTCAGTGTGGGTGTAGCCAGATCAGCGCCATCGAGCGCCTGCGCCAGAACGTGGTCGTTGCCCTGTCCCGGCTTGTTATAGTTGTTAAACTGGAAGTTACCCGCCTCTTCATCGAATCCATAACGATAGGTGATATCGTGCATCTTGTTGTTCATGTAGAACAGATTCGTTATAGCCGCATCTTTGTTTTCTACCGGCGTAGCCAGTTCGCTGAAAGGAAAGTCGAAAACGAGGGCTGCTCCACCATCAGCCGATTCGGCCGTGTTGGGCGTGTTGTCGTTGAAGCGGTCTTCAAATGACCATACGTTATTACCGCGGGTATAGGTATATTCTGCACCTTCACTGCCATTGGTATCGTGCCAGCCGTAAGGCGAAGCTACTGCATCGGCCGGGTTGGTCACCAGCTGACGCGGACCGTGGCTGGGTGATTCCGCCGGAAGTGCGAATACGTTGTAGGTTGCATCTGCCAGAGATGACGGTCCTGCCGGTACGGAAGCGGTATTTTCAGTGGAATAACCCGGACAGTCGGCAGCCTCGTGACCAAAGTGGCCGGCTACACAATAAACTGTATGGTTGATTTTCTCCACGATTTCTCCTGTTTGGGCATCCACACACAGGGTCCACAAGTCGGACGTATTTACCTGGTCAATCACCATCATCCACGACAGTCTTACGGTACCGTCATCCATTTTTGCGTAGCTCGCGCTTACCGGAATTTCCTTTCTGGAAACGTTGCCTCCCTCATAAAGCCAGTTCCTGTCGTTGATTCTTGATTTCAGCGACGGTGCTGACTCCTTGATTCCCAGGTGCAGCATGGCCATTGATACGGCCTGTGCCGCACTCATGGAAGGGCTTGTTGCATTTACTTTCCGGTCCAGCTCGGCCACAAAACGGTGCCCCAGATGGTAAACCTTGCCAGTAGAAGCTACGTGAAGACCAATCAGTCCGTTGAAAACCGGGATACCCTGATGTTGCTGGCGTATCCAGACGTGGATAAGCTGGTTGTGTTTGCTCTGATAAGCATCCGTAATCTGAAGATCGGCCACGTCATTTTGTGTGAGACCGAATTGCTGATAATTAGCACGCAGGTACTGGAGCGCTTTTTCACGCGCTTCACGGTATTCCTGTGCAGATACAGCCCCGCCGAAAGCCAGCAGGATAATCGCAACCGCCAGGCTGCGCAAGTAGTTGATTTGTCGGATCATCTGTCTGACAGTTATTTTAGTGAACAAAGGCGCTCAAAGGTAATCTCATTCCTTCATTTTCAAAATTACAAAAATATAATATGACAGCAATTTGCATGTTTTCTGCTAAGTCAGATTTCTTACCTTTGCCACTGCGCTTCATACCACTCTCTTCGCGTTTACCAAATTCGTACCAGTGCCTGAGATAAAACTCTTCTCCTGCTCCGCCTCCAGAGAACTCTCGGAGAGCATCTCCAAGTATTACGATTCACCACTCAGCGATTCACAGCTTGCGCGTTTCAGCGACGGTGAGATGCAGACTATCATCAACGAGAGTGTACGGGGTTCCTACACTTTCTTTATTCAAAGTACCTGCATGCCGCACGACAACCTGATGGAACTCCTCCTTTGGATTGATACCGCCAAACGCGCTTCAGCCGGGTATATCACTGCCGTTATCCCCTATTTCGCGTACGCACGCCAGGACAGAAAGGATAAACCACGCGTACCCATCAGTGCAAAACTGGTTGCCAATCTGCTCACCGCAGCCGGCGCCAACCGGGTAATGACCATGGATTTGCACGCAGACCAGGTACAGGGCTTTTTCGATATTCCGGTGGATCACCTCAAGTCTGAAGCCATCTATATCCCTTATCTGGAAGGTGGAGACCTCTCTAACACCATCTTTGCCAGTCCGGACGTAGGCGGTGTCAAGAGGGCCCGTATTTACGCCAAGCACTTCGGGAGAGAACTTGTCATCTGCGACAAGTACCGCACCAAGGCCAATGAGGTAGCCGCCATGACGGTTATTGGCGACGTAAAAGGCGCCGATGTGGTACTGGTTGACGATCTCGTGGATACAGCCGGCACGCTCTGCAAGGCTGCCGATGCGCTCATCGAAAAAGGAGCAAAATCGGTTCGGGCGATTTGTACACACCCTGTTCTTTCTGGAAAGGCTTACGAAAACATCGAAAATTCGCAACTATCATCCCTGATTGTCTGCGACACGATTCCGCTGAAAAGGAAATCCGATAAAATTCAGGTGCTTCCTACAGCCAGCCTCTTCGCCCGCGCAATCAGAAATACTGTCGAACACAAGAGCATAGCTGCCCTTTTCCACCAGTAATTTACTCCATTTTGTACTCAGACAGGTGCTGGATTAATTTCCGGGAGCCTGAATGAGAAAAATGGCGGCAATTGAGCCGTTTTTGTCCCCGAAACTGAACACCAGGCTTAATTAAATTAAAAAGGCCCGAACAATCCAACTTCAGGATCGTCCGGGCCTCATTATTTATGTCCCACTACTACTTGCTCTGTATCATCTTCCGCGTGGCAGAAGCATTCTCCGTAACCAGTGTGTAGTACAGTACGCCTACAGTGTTCAGCAGTGCGCGATCCAGTGCAATGGCGTTGTAGCCCTTCGCAAAGTCACCCTTCTGCGTGAATACCACGCGACCTGTCT
>JBEGNB010000230.1:0-4074 GCA_041182785.1 Bacteroidota bacterium | reverse complement strand
CATCGTATGATTCTTTGACTATATTTCGATTGAATATTTGCTTCCATTGTCCATCATACAGGTATCCTGTATCAGTATTGCCCAGCCATATCCTGCCCCCTGTGTTGTGCAGAACCACGATATCTTCCCGCAACGGGATTTCTACCGGTTCCTCCAGTCCCAGATATCGGTGAAGGGGTATCACGGTCTCTGTTTTCGGGTTCATGATATCCACTACTATCCGGCTGTTACGCAAACTGATGATCCATATATTACCGTTGATATCTTCTGCCAGCCTGGTACTTCTGGTGGCGCTCAGGTTATATTCATCGGGGCTGTACAGCTTGAAGTTGTACCCGTCGAACGACACCACTCCCGACGAGGAGGCAATCCACATCAGTCCGCGGCTGTCCTGCAGGTAGGAGTTTGGATTGATAGTCAGGTTGCCTATCACATTGCTCCACTCAAACTTGAGGAACTTCAGTTCGTCGTCCGGTCGCTGTGCCTGTAACGTCCAGGTCGCGCCAAAGATGATTCCCGCGACAATCAGAAAACGATTACAGAGGTTGATTTTTTTCATGATACAGATGATCGGCGTGTCGGATGATCCGGGAAAGATACCATACCTCCCGGAGGTATATGTTTTGTGCTGGTGAATGATGAACAAATGTACAAAACGGCCCGAACGGGTACAGTAAAAGCCTCTTTTCAGGGCTTAATACACCCATTTTTGCCCACCAGTGAGCAATTATTGCCCCGCAGTTAGTTCGGTTTGCAATGACCTTTGTGGCCGTGGTCGGGAGTAAACAGCAGTGAAATAACATGGTTGCTCCCGCTTCAGATCCTTTCGTTCATATCACTCAACTAACAGTTTTCCCATTATGAAATCTAAAATCTTGCTCCTGTTTTTTGCCTTGCTGGCAGTTGTCATGGAAATGCGCGCTCAGGCTACATTAAGTATGCAGGGTACCATTCGAAATTCTACCGGATCGGCGGTGTCCGATGGAATTTACAGTCTGACCTTCCGTCTTTATACGGCTGAGTCAGGAGGTGCGCCTGTCTGGACGGAAACTCAGGATAATATCAAGGTGACCGGAGGGGTGTACAGTGCCCTGCTTGGTGCAACCAACCCGCTTAGTGCGGCATTTAATGTGCCCTATTTCGTGGGTATTTCTGTTGATGGCGGTTCAGAATTGCTGCCGCGCTTCCGCCTCACCAGCGCACCGTATGCGCTGGCACTGATCGGACAAAGTAATACATTCCCCTCGTCGGGCCCTGTTGGTGTGGGAACAAGCAGTCCTCAGTCAGGTGTTGAACTTCATGTGAGTGACAATAGCGGGGGCGATGCCAGTATCCTGCTAAGTACTGCCGATGATAAAACCCCGATGATCCAGCTGAAAAAGGGCACTACCCTTGCCGATGTGGATGTCAGCGGCGGTTTTTTGAATGTGGATGGCAATACGATGCACACGCGTTTGCTTGGTAACGGACAGGAACGTCTCAAGACAACTGACAGCGGTGTAACTGTTCCGGGTGACCTGACGGTGGGCGGAAATCTGGCATTGAGCAGTCCACTGAATATTAACGAGATTAGAACCACCAGTATCCGGTCTGTTTCATCCACCTCTCCTCTGGATTTATACCGCGGAAATGATGTACACATTTCCTGCAAGGACAATATGACGCAACTTTACAACTATGTTTACATCAGTGGGTTCCAAAGTCAGAGTTTGTCAAACGCACATTATAAATTTGAGGGACTTACTAATAATTGGGTGGTTGAAAATGCTGGCCAGACCAGAGATATTGGTCTGGTTGTTGATAAAAACATACGTACCAGTGGTATCCGAATATATTCCGACGCCCGGATTAAAAGGGATATTCATCAGAGCAACAGCCTCAACGACTTGTCAACGCTGATGAAGTTGCGGGTAACTGACTACAAGTACATTGATTCTGTCAAATCTGGCGTGGGCCCCAACAAAGGGTTTATCGCTCAGGAGGTGGAGAAGGTATATCCGCTGGCTGTTAAAACCATTACTGACGCGGTTCCCGGTATCTACACAAGTTCACTGAAATGCGATATCAACGGAGATGAGGCAACGTTCACCCTCGACAAAGCTCATGCTCTCCAGGCTGGTGATCGTGTAAGAATTTACCTTTCCAAAGATCAGGAAACATTTGATGTAGTTCGGGTGGACGGAGATATGAGGTTCACTGTGAAAGGCTGGAATGAAAAAGGCGAGCCGGCCGGTGAGTATCCGTTCTTCGTTTACGGGAAAGAAGTACGCGATTTCAAAGAGGTGGACTATGACCGCATCCACAATTTGAACGTGTCGGCTACTCAGGAACTGGCGCGTCAGGTGGAGCAACTCCGTACCGAGAATGCCGAACTGCGCAGCAAATACGAGAATATGCTCCGTGCCAATGAAACGGTAAACGGACGACTGGCGAAACTGGAAGCCTTGCTCAACAGCAGTGACTCCCGGCGATAAGCCACGCGTGTGTCCTGATTATTTCATCAAAAAATGAAATTTAACCGTGAAAAAAACGCATATTCCCATACTATTACTCCTCGTGTCGCTGTGTACAGCTGGTGCAGTATGGTCGCAGAACAGCCCCAACTGTTCCTCATACACCGACGACGATTTCCTGACTGGCCAGGTGTTTTTCAATTACGGAGGGGTTACCAGTTCATTTAACCAGGAACAACTCCGGATGAATTCGACTGCCGGTCAGCTCCTGATTGGCTCAGCCATCAATCAGGAATATACCATGTCGGCCGGTTTCTGGTCCACTTTACTGTTGCCGCCTGCTGCGCCGGTAATTAAGGCCAGCGAGGGCGACCTTGATGACCGCATTCAGGTTGAGTGGGAGCCGGATCCGCTCTCACCTTCGGCCAGCAGTTATAAACTGTACCGTAATGGTGCCCTGCTGGC
Source organism: Bacteroidota bacterium (assembly GCA_041182785.1). Lineage (GTDB taxonomy): Bacteria > Bacteroidota > Bacteroidia > Chitinophagales > Saprospiraceae > M3007. Next base: position 1,156 of record JBEGNB010000230.1, on the reverse strand, counting down.
TACGGTTGATGGTGAAACGACATCCTTCATTGATTTTAACGTACTGGCTGGCCGTTTTTATACGTACGAAGTGGCCGGAGTCAATGTCTTTGGTGAGGGCCCCCGGGGTGGTTCACTCGGTTTCCTGAATCCCAACGGCAGCATTACCGGACAGGTAAAGACATTTAGTGGAAATCCGGTTCCCGGAGCGGTAGTAACACTTTCTCCGACCTTCGGCGCAGCCCTTGAGTTCGATGGTGAAGGCATGGCTTTCGCCGAGTATCAGCCGCACTTTCCGAGGGAAGAATTCACTGTTTCCTGCTGGGTCAAACTCGGTGACGGCAATGATAATGCTCCCGTATTTGATTTTGGCAGCGACCAGTCCAAAAACTGGTGGCTGCATACACTGCCTGCCTCATCTGGCAAGGGGGTGCGCTTCGGTGTCGGTAACGGCCCGGGCAGCGTTACGGAACTCGACTGCCAGTTCCCGTCTGCTACCGCCGACGACTGGCACTATGTGGCGGTTTCATACAACGGATCCTCTATACTGCTTTACGTTGACGGAGAGCTCATTGAAACTGCCGTGACTGGTATCCAGCCGGCAAATTCAACTCTTTTCCTTGGCCGTAATCCCCAGGGTACCAAATTCTACGCAGGCAAACTGGATGAGCTTCGCTTCTTCAACCGACAGCTTCCGCAAACTGAAATCCAGATGGTTATGAACCAGACTGTCAGCGCCACAACGCCCGGACTGGTTGCCTACTGGAAGTTTGATGAGGGGGTAGGAAGCAAGGTTTTCAATATTTCGGTGAATAAAACCAAACTTTATCTGTGCGGAGCCTCCTGGACGAGCGACAAGCCCCCGGTAGCAAACGCCGGAATTACTGACGAGACCGGATTTTACAAGATTGAAGGAGTTAATTACGGTGCCGGCGGTACATTTACAGCCAAAGTCAGTAAAAACTTCTATTTCAACCAGTCGCTGGAGTTTAATGCAGTGAATGAACAATATGCCAGTCTGACGGAGTTTGGACTACCCGACAGTGCTACAGTTACGCTGACGGTCAAGCCTTTCGACTTCAGCGGACAGCAAACCCTGCTGAGCAAGGCAGATGCGGGCGGTACCAATCAGTTTTCGCTCGATCTGAATGCAGGTAATCTGGAACTGACTATTGGT
>JBEGNB010000229.1:0-2835 GCA_041182785.1 Bacteroidota bacterium | reverse complement strand
AGATGAAGATGATATATATGGTCTGATACATGATGCCACAAAGATACATCCGCACTGTAACGCTAATTAATGAATAAGGTAACGAATCTTTTCCCGACTTTTGTACCGTGAATTTCTCGCTGCTCATCGCCCGGCGTTACCTGTTCGCCAAACGCAGTACGAACGCCATCAATATCATCACCGGCATCTCGGTGCTGGGTATGGCTATCGGTACCGCCGCACTGGTACTCGTACTGTCTGTTTTTAACGGATTTGAAGATTTGCTCTCCGGTCTTTTCGGCCATTTCAATCCCGAAATCAAGGTCACGCCCGCCCGCGGAAAAACTTTCGACGCCGACAGTATCGCACTCGCCGACATTCGAGCTATCCCGGGTGTCCGTATCGTGAGCGAAACACTCGAAGAGATTGCTTTCTTTGAATATGCCGGCTCTCAGGACTTCGGTGCCCTCAAGGGGGTGGACGAGTTCTTCGCCCCGGTAACAGGAATCAACTCCGATACGGTCATGGTGGAAGGCTCCTATACCCTGAAAGAGGAGGAGCGGAATTGTGCCATCCTGGGCGCCGGACTGAGAAACAAGCTCTCGGTTAACGTGCAGAATCCCATTGAACCGCTCACGGTGTATATGCCCGACCAGACCGCCGGCGCGCTCGATAAACCGTTCAAAACCAGACTGGTATATCCCAAGGGAACGTTCGCCGTCCAGCAATCCTATGATAATGAATATGTCCTCACGAATATTGATTTTGTAAGGGAACTGCTGGAAACCGGTCCGGGTACCGTCTCCGCCCTGGAAATCAAGTGTGAGGAAGGAGCAGACTTGTCGGCCATCAAGGAAAAGATCGGAAAACGACTGGGCGACGGATTTGTGCTCAAAGATCACTACGAACAGAATGAAGCTTTTTTCAAGGTGATGAAACTGGAGAAATGGATGGGCTTCGCCATCACCAGCCTGATGTTGCTGCTCATGGCTTTCAATACCGTGGGCGCCCTGTGGATGATTGTCCTTGATAAACAGAAAGATATCTCTGTCCTCAAAAGTATGGGCGCCGATAACAACATGATCCGAAAAATCTTCCTGCTGGAAGGTATGCTGCTCACTTTTATCGGTCTCGTCGCCGGTATTGTGCTGGCTGTCATTATTTATGTCATCCAGAAAACCTGGGGTATCGTCACCATCCCGCAGGGATTTGTCGTGGACTCCTATCCCATATCCATGCGCCTCTCCGACTTCCTGCCCATCATCCTGATTGTGACCGCTATAGGTTTCCTCGCCTCTGTGCTGCCCGCCCGCCGCGCTACAGCGGTTTCCACCTTTTTCCGCGAAGAGTAGTTACGCCGCTGCAAGCCCTTTTTCTGTGAATTGTTTGCAGAACATTTTTGGGTATCCATATTTATCGTAATTTTGCGATGAATAAAGCAAGGTAACTGTGACGACCAACAAAAAAACAGCCTTCAGTGCGGAAGATCAGGAGCTGGCCGAACTGGCCAAAGCGCTGGCTCATCCCGCCCGAGTCGCTATTCTAAAGGAACTGGCGGCCAGAAGGAGTTGTATATGCGGGGAGATAGTGGAGGTGTTGCCGCTGGCACAAAGTACTGTTTCCCAGCATCTTAAAGAGCTCCTGAAGGCTGGTCTCATCCGCGGGACTGTCGAAGGGACCAAGTCCTGCTATTGTATTAACCAGGAGGCCTTCAGCAAATTCAGCCGGATGATGGACGAATTTCTGAGTGTCACCATTGACAATAAATGTTGCTGACTATGAAAAAAATTCTTGTTCTCTGTACCGGTAACAGCTGCCGGAGTCAGATTGCCGAGGGCTATCTGCGCCACTTCGCCGATGGCCGCGCCGAGGTGTACAGCGCCGGTGTGGAAACGCACGGTGTGAACCCCCGCGCGATCGCCATCATGAAAGAAGATGGTATTGATATCTCCGGACACACCTCCAATCATGTGGACGAATACAGGGATATTGATTTCGATTTCGTGATTACGGTGTGCGATAATGCGCTTGAAAGATGCCCGTACTTCCCCACCAACGCCCGGAAGTTTCACTACAATTTCCCCGATCCCGCCAAAGCCACAGGCTCTGAAGAGGAGATTATGGCCTCTTTCCGCGCTGTCAGGGAACTTGTCAAGGCATATTCACGCGATTTTATTGAGAAAAATATATGAATCCGTCAGGAAATCAATCGCCAACCCGGAAACTGGGATTTCTGGATCGCTATCTCACGCTATGGATCTTCGGTGCCATGGCGCTGGGTATTGCGCTGGGCTATTTCATACCGGGCACGGCGGAGTTTATCAGCCGGTTTCAGGCCGGAACCACGAATATTCCCATCGCCATCGGACTTATTCTGATGATGTATCCCCCGCTGGCGAAGGTCAGGTATGAGGAACTGCCATCGGTATTCAGAAACAGGCGAATTCTGGGTCTTTCGCTGCTGCAGAACTGGATTATTGGCCCTGCGCTGATGTTTCTGCTGGCTGTATTCTTTCTGCACGACAAGCCGGACTACATGACGGGCCTCATTATGATTGGTCTGGCACGCTGTATTGCCATGGTGATTGTGTGGAATGAATTGGCAGAGGGCGATAATGAGTACGTCGCTGGTCTGGTAGCATTCAACAGTATCTTTCAGGTGCTTTTTTACAGTGTTTATGCCTGGTTTTTCATCACCATACTGCCTCCGCTCTTTGGCGTGCAGGGTGTGCAGGTGGATGTGAGTATTGGCCAGATTGCTGAAAGTGTCCTGATCTATCTCGGTATTCCCTTTGCAGCTGGCTATATTTCCAGAAAGGTACTCCTGCGCATACGGGGAGCTGAATGGTATCAGCA
>JBEGNB010000228.1:0-5156 GCA_041182785.1 Bacteroidota bacterium | reverse complement strand
CCTCTTCCCATTCCGAACAGAGTCGTTAAGCCCGCCAGCGCCGATGGTACTGGGTCAGATGTCCCGGGAGAGTAGGTCGGTGCCAACTCAAATTAACAGGCCTCCGTTGCATTCGCAACGGGGGCTTTGTTTATTTATGCCAACCCGATAAAGGTATAGGTAAGTGTCAGACCCGGAGGAATCTCTAAATACCCGGGCAGAATCCTGAACACGTTCCCTCATAAATCACCTGTTTAATTCCCGATTTCATCGGCCTTCACAGTACCAATCACCGATAAATATTCCCCATACGGATACGTTGTTCGCCGCTGGCAGTAGTCCCGGATACTACCAGTGACAGAAATTATCGGATAACAGGTGAAATACTCATAACTTCGCAGCGGAATTAACAAATATCCAGACTATGAAAAACATACTCCTCGCACTTCCATTCCTGATTGCGTGCGGACAGCAACCCAAACCCGCCGATGCAACGCAGACGAATACACAGGCTTCAGCACCGGCAACTTACACGCTGGCCAATACTGTTGACCCGATTTGCGACATGACTGTGGATAACACCGTTGAAGATACGGCTCACTACAATGGCAAAATCTACGGTTTTTGCGGTGCGCACTGTAAGGAATCCTTCAAGGAGGATCCTGCAAAATATGTAAAAGAATAGGGATGCTCCGATCCTGAACAGATTCCTTCTACTGTGAATATCACTTAGTTGAAAAACTGTTTAATACTTCACTGTAACCCTGTCCATCACATCACCGGGCTGTAGCTGACTGACTACATCCATACCCGATTTGACCCTCCCGAATATGGTGTAGTTGCCACTCAGATGAGGCGTCGGAGAGTGTGTGATGAAAAACTGCGTGCCTTCTGTATCGGTGCCGGCTGATGCCATGCCCAGATAACCCTCTTTCTCATACCATACAGTTCCAATCTCGGTCCGGATGGTGTAATCAAGGGCTCCGTAGCCATCGCCGCGCGGGCAACCCCCCTGTGCAACAAAGTTGGCTACCACGCGATGGAAATTCTTTCCGTCGAAAAAACCCGTGCCTGCCAGTTCCAGGAAATTGGCCACTGAGCCCGGTGCGATGTGCGGGTAAAATTCCAGTACAATCTTGCCTTTGGCTGTCTCGATGACGGCCTCTGACTCTCGTGTCACCAGTTTCATGCGTTCCCAGTCAATGGGCTTGTTCCAGCCAATCGCAGGTTTGGCAGGCGCCGGACGGCCCTCAAAATAGGCAATGGCTTTATCCAGCGCCATATACGCCTCCACATCGCGGGGCATCTTCAACTTTGCCAGGCCTTCTTTCAGCGTGTTGAGTCGCAGGGAGTCGCGCAGCGTCTGGAAGCTCAGTGTTTTAACAGTATATCCTTCCGAGAGCGTGGCGATGAGACCCGGATCTCCGGAGTTGACGGCTTCGCGCAGGAAAGAGTACATTTCATAGCGCACACCACGCGACGCTTCACCGAAATAAGCATAGAAGTCCGGGCGCTGCATAATGGCCAACAGGGCCTCCGCGGCGGCAGTTTTTACGGCCGGACTGGGGTCGCCGAAGCCTTTTTCATGTATCCAGCGGTAGTTCCACGCGTACTCGCCGAGTGCGCGCAGACAATCGCCCCTTTCGTAAGGATTTTTTGACTGCTGAAAAATTTCTTTCAGGCGGTAATTCACATACCCTTTGGAAACCGAATCAGCCCGGCTCATCAGTTTGTTGGATGCCCGGAACAGACCTATCTGGGTAGCCATGGGCAGGTTGGGATTGTCGCGGGTGAGCCTCCAGTACCAGTCAGCGTCTTTGGCGCGGCCATTGGCCACGAAATAATCAGCTGCTGTTCTGCTTACATGCTGATTGGCATCGCCCAGTTGCGGCGTTATCAGTCCCCGCACGGTGTCGTATTCAAACTTCGAAAGTGCCCGAATGATATTGCACTTTACGCGCCAGTCCTGTTCGGTAGCCACTACCTTGGACAGCAAGCCAAAGGCCGGCTGGGTGGACGACTTTCCAAGTGCTGTGGCGAGTGCCATCCGGATATCCGGGTTTCCCGTCCTGACGAATGCCGCTGCTATCTGTATTGCCTGCAGACTGTCGGGCTCAAGGTCTTTTGTCCGGGCCAGATAATGTGCGGCCATCAGCCTGGCTGATTCCGGAATCTGTTCATCTGGAACATAAGATACCATTTTCTCCGTGGCACTCTCATCGGTGATACCCCTTAGTCCGAACCGGTAAATGGCACGGCATTGTCCCTCGAGCAGGAGTGTATCGGTGGGTCGGTAGGTACTCACGGATGCTATATTCTGCAGGGAGCCCTCTCCGCCACACTTTCCGATGGCTTCCAGTACCACTGCGTTGAACTGCTGGTGCTGTGAGAGTGAATCCCTCCGGTCAAATGCCGCGATGAGCGGGTCTTCGCAGGAGGCGTGACCAATCTGGCCCATTGAAAAGGCGGCTGCTATGCGAACCTCTTCTACCGGATCCTGAAGCAGGGGTATTAGCGGCTGGATACCGAGCGTATCACGGGAGGAGGCAAATGACAGAGCGGCAATATATCGGAGGGTGGCATCCGGGTGTACCAGATAGCGTGTGAGGCTGTCTGTCTGCCTTTTGTCGCGCAGATCGAAGAGGCGCTGCACGGACTTGTTATTCAGGTCAATATTGACCTTGCCAGCCTTGACCCTGTTTTTTTCGGGATCAGGCGGTGTACAGGCAATTTGCCAGAAAAGAGAGCAGATCAGGAGCAGATACAGTGTACGCATAATGGTCATATTGTGCACAAAGGTATGCCTCAATTCCGGATATTCCGAAAAAACGCGTGGTACAGACACCGATTACAGCAGAAAACGGCCATTCTGATAGATCAGTTCCCCGTCAGCGTGAATTTCGCCGCCGTTAGTCATGTCAGTGATCATATCCCAGTGTACGGCCGACTCATTTTTACCGCCGGTCTGCAGGTAACTTTGTCCGATAGCCAGGTGGATGCTACCGCCGATCTTTTCATCGAACAGAATATTTCTGGTGATGCGCTGTATGTCGTAGTTGGTGCCGATAGCGGCTTCTCCGAAGCGTCGGGTGCCGGGAACAGAGAAGATGTAATCCAGAAACTCTTCTCCGCGCCGTGCCTCCCATTTTTCAATCAGCCCGTCTTTCACCCAGAGCGTGACACCCTCCACTTCATGTCCCTGGTAGAGGCAGGGAAACGAGAAATGAACCACGCCATTCACCGCGTTTTCTACCGGACTGGTATAAACTTCTCCGGAGGGCATATTGGTGCGGCCATCGGAGTTGATCCAGGTGCGGCCGGCCGTGCTGAAGGTAAGGTCGGTGCCGTCGGCGAGGTATCGGATTGTGGAACAGGTATTCAGGTGATCCACGATGTGTTGTTGCTTTTCCCTGACTTCGAGCCAGGCGGCCTGCGGATTGTCGTGAAACAGTTTGCAGGCACCGAAAACGAAGCATTCATATTCACTCAGGCCCATCCCGGCTTCCTGTGCGGCGGCATCGGTGGGCCACTGGCACAAATTCCGCCGCAGCCTGCGGTCGGCCGTGCGTTCGAAGTAATTTTTCTGGATGGCTGCAAGCGCATCTGTCCGGAGCTTCGCGCGCTCGGGTGTGGCGCCCGAACTCTCCCGCAGGTTGTAGGGTGCGCGTACATGCAGGTAACAGTCGAAAGACTCCATGGCCACCTGCTGCTGGAGTGGCTGAGTTCGGAGCGCCTCGTCGGAAGCGTTCTCAAAGAACAGGCGTTCTCTTTCGCGAAATGCCAGATCACACTCCACCACGGCGGCCCCTGCGGCATACATTTCTCGGTAAAGTTCCCTGACCAGCGGTTCGGCCAGCAAGGTAGTGGCAATAAAAACCCTGTCGCCGGGGCGTACCTCCAGGCAGTAGTGAGTGAGCAGTTGTGCGTAGCGGGATGTATAGTTCATAGTCAGTGCCACAAAAGTAAGGCGAAGTGGGTAATTCTTACCCCTTTTACCTATAATCTGCCTACCTTTGCGGCCATTCCTCGCACAATACTAAAAAATTGGAAAAATGAACATTGCAGTTGTTGGTACCGGATACGTCGGACTCGTCACGGGTACGTGCTTTGCCGAGACAGGAAACCACGTCGTATGCGTTGATATCAATGAGAAAAAAGTGAAAAGCCTTCGCGAAGGCGTGATTCCCATATTTGAGCCCGGACTGGATGTGCTGTTTGAGCGCAATACCAAGGAGGGGCGCTTGCATTTCACCACCAATCTGGCGGAAGCCGTGGAAAAGGCTCATATTATTTTCCTGGCATTGCCTACTCCTCCGGGAGAGGATGGCAGCGCCGACCTGTCGTATATCCTCGGGGTGGCAAAAGACCTGGGTGGAATAATTACTGATTACAAAGTGATTGTTGACAAGAGTACTGTTCCGGTAGGTACTGCCGAGAAAGTATCGTCTATACTGGCCGAACAACTTTCCAAAAAGCTGTTCGACGTGGTTTCCAATCCGGAATTCCTGAGAGAGGGCGTAGCCGTGGAAGATTTTATGAAACCTGACCGTGTGGTGGTGGGCACGCGCAGCGAGCGCGCACGCAAACTGATGAAGCAACTGTATGAGCCATTTGTGCGGCAGGGCAACCCGATCTATTTTATGGATGAGCGGAGTGCCGAACTCACCAAATATGCTGCCAATTCCTATCTGGCGATGCGCATTTCCTTCATGAACGAGATTGCCAACCTGTGTGAGAAGACGGGCGCCAACGTGGATCAGGTGCGTATAGGTATGGGCAGTGACTCGCGCATAGGCAAGCGGTTCCTGTTTCCGGGCATCGGCTATGGTGGTTCCTGTTTCCCGAAGGACGTACAGGCGCTGGCCAAAACTGCTTCCGACTTTTCCTATGATTTCAAAATACTGAAATCAGTAATGAAGGTGAACGGGATTCAGAAGGGAGTTCTGACAAAAAAAATCAAAAAATACTACAAAAACGAGCTGGAAGGGAAAACGATAGCCGTTTGGGGACTGGCGTTCAAGCCCAATACCGATGATATCCGGGAGGCACCGGCACTGGTGATTATAGACGAATTGCTGCAGCTGGGGGTCAAAGTCCGGGTATTTGATCCGGAGGCTATGGAGAATGTCAAGACGATTTACGGCGACCGCATTACCTATTGCAAAACGATGTACGAT
>JBEGNB010000227.1:0-3216 GCA_041182785.1 Bacteroidota bacterium | reverse complement strand
CCCTAACAGTACTGCCATTGATAAGATTTACTCTTGACGCACTCAGGTTCATAGGCCCCGGCGCATTAATATCGAAATTGCCACTTTTACCCATGGTTATTCCCGACAAATTGTTGCCGCTTCTCATCCAGAATATAGCGTCTTTGTCCCCTGGTGCTGTAACAAGTATTCTGCCATCACCGCTGCCTCCGGATACCGTAAGCGCCGTATTCGGGTCGGGGGAGGCTGTACCGATACCAACGGTCCCCGACGACGGGAAGGTATTGCCCTGACCAATCAGCGAGAGTGCGTATGGTGCGCTGGTGAGCCTGAAGCGCGGGTTTAATTCTGCTCCACCGTCAACAGACATTCCGACATAGTAGGGTACATTGAATGCCGCATTGAGCGGATTGACCTCTCCGAGAATGGCACTGTAAACACCACCCACCACCTTGATATTGTCCTGTGTCTCCGTCCAGACCGGAGAACCTCCTGACTCGGAGGTATAAAGCTTGAATGTCAGACTATATGTACCATCGGATACCGCAGCGCCGGACGAGTTGCGAATAGTGCCCTGCATGCTAATCGCAGCCTGGCCAAAAGCATTGCCCGCGAGCACGAGCAGGAACAACACAATCAGGATGTTGAACTTTTTCATTGGAATAAATTTAAAGTGAATGTTGATCAGAATTGCAGAGACAAAGGTCAGCGTGACTCACACTAAAATTCTGGCAAAAATTATATAAAATATGGCAAAAACACGATGAAAACGGGTTTCAACGGCACTTTCAAGCTGGCAAAACAGGCTATGCTGTAACTTTGTGTAACACCCGGATTAAATGTCCGGGCACACCCTTCTTTTCTTTCACCCGGCAGATTATCCGTCCGGATTAACAGCACAAACCACCATATATAATGCCCGCCAATTACCTGAAAGTATTTCTTTTTCCATATCTCGTACTTGTCCTGACCAGCCTGGCTGCATCCGGTCAGGCACAATACGGGACTGGCCGGGGAGTGCCGGAACTGGTCAAATTCGAGTGGAACAACAAGGTGGGTAATGTCCGGATTGATCCGTATTATTTCATGCAGGACAGTCGCGGCCGGATGTGGATCGCCACCAGCTCGGGCCCGGTTTCCTTCGACGGATACCATTTCAAACTCTACGGAGCTGAAGAATTCAATCTGACCACATCGCGGACAATCAGGCTCGCCGAGGATATGCACGGCAATATCTGGATTGTCGGTTTCCGAAACAGCAGGATAGTGATTGATGTGATGAATCCTGAAACGGAAAAAGTACAGCCACTCCACCAATATCTGGGAATCGGGCAACCCGTGGAAATTCCCATGCGGGAGGAAGTAGTACAATTCTACTGTATCCGGGATAAAATATGGCTCGGAACGCTGGATGCCGCGTACCTGTATGATGGTCGCTGGCAACAGGTTTATACCTCGTCAGACCAGAACCGCAGGGATTACTGGCTGCCGGCAGCCGACGGCAGTTTCTGGAAGGCAGGAAGGAACAGAAAGTATTACTATCTGGAGAACAGCAGAGGGGTGATAACCGACAGTATGCCCTGGAGGAGGTATCTGTGGCTTGATAATCGGCTGAACCTGTGGACATCCACCGAATACAACTCCACCCGATGCTCCATGGCGACGGCTGTTTCGGGGAAGATTTTCATACGTGAATCCGATACCATGCCGGATTTTGAGTGGTTCAGCGAGGTTTGTACTCCCAAGATACAGCTGAACAGTCCGCGCCAGTACGGCTACCTGTGGGAAACAGCGGGAGATGACCTGCTGCTCGGACTGGAAAACAGCCCGGAAATGATCAACCTGAGCCGGCAGTTTCCGGGAATCAGCGCTTCCGGCATGTTCTATTTTGACCGGGAAGGAGGCATCTGGACGGCCACCAGAAACAGCATCATTCGCCTGTCGGTCAACCCGAATACCCGATTTCAGACCATCATGAGCGATCCGACCCAGGACCGGAGTATCCGGGGTATGGTACAGCAGGGAAACTGGCTGTATGTCAACAGCTACAAAGGCGACTTCCGGATTAACCTCAACAATTATTCCGAGGTGGAGAAGATCGAAATTCTCTATGGACAGGGCCTCACATTTCTGCCCGACAAGACTGGGTTCTGGGTCGGCGGACATTTGGGGAAAATTGCCCGCTTCAGCGCAGGAAAACCCCGGGAAATATACCATTATACCTACAGGCCCGATATTTTGTCGTTCCTTCAGTGTCCCGGAAGCATACTCGTCGGAACATCAAACGGATTGCTGCGCATCAGTGAAAAAAACTGGTCGGTAAATCAGGATCCGCTGCAAAATCTGGGCGTGGACTATTTGTACAGAAACGACAAGGGAATCTGGGCCTGTACCACAAACGGTTTGTATCTGCTCGACGAGCAGGGAAACGTAAAAGGGCATTTCCTGCAACCGGTTCAGGGACTGGACTATAAAAAATTAACTTTTCTGTACGAAGACCGAAACGGGGACTTCTGGATCGCCACATGGGGAGCAGGACTGATACGCTGGTCGGAAAAACAGGGGATTAAAAGTAGGTTTACAACCTCGGAGGGACTGCCGGGCAACGATTTGCACGCCGTTTACGAAGATACAAAAGGTTACCTGTGGATTCCGGGTAACTACGGACTGGTACGGATGCAAAAAGAAACCGGCAATATTCAGGCCTTTTTCAAACGGGATGGCATAGCCGATGATGAATTCAACGCCATGTCGCATTTCAGAAGTCCCGATGGAAGACTGTTCTTCGGCGGAACAAACGGAATTACTGTTTTTCATCCGGACAGCTTCCCGTCGGGCAACCCGCTGACCCATCCGCTTCAGTTGATGGAAGCCAGAACCTTCCGTGTGAAAGGCGCTTCGTTTATCAATCAGTTGCCGGGACTGGATTCCGGAAATCCGCTGGTGATGACGCCCGATGATGACTACCTCGATATTCAGGTATCTCCCTGTATTTACGAAGATGTAAACCAGATCCGGTACTCCTGGAAAATTGAGGGGTACAGCGAAGACTGGGTTATGCAACCATCGCCAGTCATCAGGCTGTATAACCTCCCTTATGGGAAACACGTACTGCGCGTCAGGTACTCCACACAGGGAAACATCTGGTCCGAAAATGAACTGTCGGTTCCGCTGCAAATTATCAGGCCATTCTACCTGAGGTGGTATTTTCTTGTGTCGGCTGCCCTGCTGATACTC
>JBEGNB010000226.1:0-12356 GCA_041182785.1 Bacteroidota bacterium | reverse complement strand
CCATGGATGAGCCTCTTTGCGAGATAGAAACAGAGAAGGCCAATCAGGAGCTCTCGGCCGATTCTGCCGGAAAACTGATCTGGGTGGCCAAGGAAGGAGAGGATCTTCCTGTAGGAGCACTTTTTGCAAAAATTGACACAGATGCATCCGGACAAGCCGCACCAGCTCCTGCTCCGGAGAAAAGCGCACCAGCGCCCGTATCTACCCCGGCTGCTCCTGAAAAAACCGGTCATTATGCTGCCGGAACCCCGTCTCCTGCTGCATCCAAAATACTCTCCGAGGCTGGAGTCAGTCCTGCCGGTATTGCGGGTACCGGTCGCGATGGCCGCATCACCAAAGAAGATGCCCAGAAGGCTGCCGCTGCACCGGCCCCTGAAAAGGCAGCTGCTCCTGCTTCAACGCCTGCTGTTACACCTCCTTCTGTCGGTGGTTTTTCCAGAAACGATCGTCGCGAACGGATGAGCCGCATGCGTCGTACTATAGCCAAGCGACTGGTCAGCGCCAAGAACAACACAGCCATGCTCACTACCTTCAACGAGGTAGATATGAGTGCACTCATGGCGCTGCGCGAAAAATACCAGGAATCCTTTGTCAAAAAGTATGGTATCAAGCTCGGCTTCATGTCGGTATTTGCCAAGGCCTGTGCGAAGGTACTCATGGAAATGCCCGATGTAAACGCCATGATTGACGGCGACGACGTGGTTTATCACGACTATGCTGATATCAGTATCGCCATCAGCACACCTACCGGACTGGTGGTTCCGCCCATCCGCAATGTGGAGAGCCTCGGTTTTGCCGAAATTGAGTCAAAACTGAAAGAGCTTGCAGTAAAGGCGCGTGACGGGAAGTTATCCCTCGACGAGATGAGCGGCGGTACATTCACCATCACAAACGGGGGTGTATTCGGCAGCCTGATGAGTACGCCAATCATTAATGAGCCACAGAGTGCCATTCTCGGCATGCACGCCATCAAGGAGCGTCCGGTTGCTGTTGACGGGAAAGTGGAGATTCGTCCGATGATGTATCTGGCGCTCAGTTACGATCACCGCATCATTGATGGCAGCACATCCGTTACTTTCCTTGTCAAACTGAAAAACTTGATTGAGGATCCGGTATCGCTGCTTCTTGACCTTTGATTTTTTGGCCACAATAAGGGCTTTAATATCGCGGGCAATTCCGGTTCGGAGTTGCCCGCGTTTAATTCAGGCGAACAGGTCGTCCTTACACCGCAGGAAACCCGGACTTCGGACCTTCTGCCAAATTGTGCAGTTGAGCGAACTCTTTATTCTCCCGACAATATTTTTCATCAGCCAGTTTTAGTACAAAAACAGGTTTTGGCTTATTACCAGTGAAATCCTGCCAGCCACACTATACATTTGCGCACATTCTCTGACATGCGCAACGTGCGGCCGGGATTTCATTCATACGTATTGCTCGCCCTGATACTGTTTCAGGGTGCGGGCTGGATGTTGTCGTGGCAGGCAATGCGATTTCACGCGAGAATCAGCGCAGATATAGCCGTTTCGCTGCCAGAAACCCAGTCTCTGCACCTTACCCTTTCTGCCAGCATGTTTCAGCGGGTTCGTATTGACAGAAAGGAGATCAGGCTTGACGGCAATTTGTACGATATCAGAAGTGCTATATTCACCGGCGACTCGGTGCATTTGGAGTTATATCATGATAAACGGGAGCAGGCGCTTTTTGCCTTGCTAAAACCGCATGTATCTTTTCTTACTGATTATTCGCCGACTCAGACGCCACCACTCGCCGCATGGGCTGCACAGTGGCTGGCGACGCCTTTTACTGTTCCCGAGTCACCTGTAATAGGTTTTTTTTCCAAAGAGGTATATATTTCACAATTCTACTGGCTTGGGTATCTCCCCGATGCCCCGCCTGCTGATTTTTTTCAGCCTCCCCGAACCTGAGCGGCACAGATTTTTCCCGGAATTATTTTTTATTGTCAGGTTGAGTCTTCTCTTCCGGGGCTGTTGATTTTCAGTTTATATCACTTCCGGTATGATCACCGGGGGGCATTTTCACTTTTGCAGGTGCGCGTTAGCGACACCTGCAGCAATCTTTTGTTTAAATCAATGAATAAATCAATTATATTTTCTGTGGCGGCCATATTCTTGCCGCTACTTGTCCAGGCACAGCAAGTTGAAAGAGACACTGCAATGGAGGAGGTATCGCTGAATGAAACCGTAGTGGCGGCAAGTCGCGGCTCGCAGGCAAGAACAGCTGTAGCCCAGCAGGTCCGGGTTATCCGCCGTACGGAGATTGAGCGTGTGAATGCGCCTTCTACGGCTGATCTGCTGAGTAATACCGGACAAGTATTTGTTCAGAAAAGCCAGCAGGGGGGCGGAAGCCCTGTTATCCGTGGTTTTGAGGCTAGCAGGGTGCTGTTGGTGGTTGACGGTGTACGCATGAACAACGCCATATACAGAGCTGGCCATCTTCAGAATGTCATCACGATGGATAACGCCGCACTTGACCGGGCAGAGGTTCTTTTCGGACCAGCATCTACTGTTTATGGTACCGATGCACTTGGCGGGGCTGTATGTTTCTTCACAAAAAATCCGGAACTGGCCGGATCCGGCGAGAAAATGAAAAGCAGTATCCACGCCTTCACCCGCTATGGAACCGTCAATCAGGAAAAAACGGGACATATTGACGTTAGTCTGGGCGGGGAAAAATTCGGGTCTTTCACTTCGTTCACCTACAGTGATTTTGGTGACCTGCGTATGGGGAAAAAAGAGGGCACCGCTCCGTTTTTCGGACTCAGAACGTACTATGCCGACCGGATAAACGGCCGCGATACGCTCGTAGAAAACCCCGACCCCCATGTGCAGAAATTTTCCGGATATACTCAGCATGATTTGTTGCAAAAGTTTGTTTTCCAGTCGTCTGACAGGGTACGCCACACGCTGAATTTGCAATACAGTAATTCAGGAAATATTCCGCGCTATGACCGGCTTACCGATCCAAAAGGTACCGGACTGAACTTTGCAGAATGGTATTATGGCCCTCAGAAGAGGCTTATGGTCGCATACAACCTGAATATTCGCCCGGTCGCCGGATTTGATGAGCTGAATGTGACGGCGAGCTGGCAGGATATCGAGGAAAGTCGCTACAACAGAAATTTCGGAAACTCCCGCAGAACCGAGCGTATTGAAAATGTGAAGGTTTACGGATTTCTTGCACAGGGGGTAAAGTACCTGGACCAACAAACATTTCGGGTTGGTATTGACGGACAGTACAACGATGTACAGTCTGCTGCGAGACGTGTTGACTTGAATACCGGCGATATAACAACACAGAGCACCCGTTATCCCGATGGCGGCAGCAGTCTGTACAATGTGGCAGCCTTTGCTACACACAGTTGGCAAAAAGGGGAATTCTGGACATTCAGCGAAGGATTCCGGGCCGGATTCTCGAATCTGAATTGTTCTTTTGTGAGTACAGAGTATTTTCCATTTCTGGCGGGTGAGGTATCGCAGCAATCGCCCCTGATTGCCGGAAATATCGGGGCTGTTTACAGCGGAATCAGCAACTGGCGCGTTGCAGCCAGTGCCTCCAGCGGGTTCAGGGTACCCAATGTGGATGATATGGGGAAGGTATTTGATTCACAGCCCGGCAGTGTAGTAGTACCCAATCCTGATTTGAATCCGGAGAAGTCGTACAATATTGACCTGAACATCTCTCGTGATGTGGCGGACAAGCTTCACTGGGAGAACGTGTTTTGGGCTACGGCTCTGAGGGATGCCGTTGTAGCCGATCTGTTTCAGGCAAACGGTCAGGACAGCATCTATTACGATGGCGAGAAAAGCAGGGTACTGGCACTTCAGAACAAGCGTTCGGCCTCGCTTTGGGGGTTCAGCAGCACAATGCAGGCTGATCTGACGGCTTCATGGTCGGCTTATGCGTCGGTCGCTTACACGCGCGGACGAATAAGCGATGGTCGTCCGCTTGATCATATACCGCCGGTTTACGGGCGGGCGGGCGCTCGTTGGCACACATCGAAGGTACACGCAGAAGCGTATATGCTCTTCAATGGAAAGAAAAGGCTGAACGACTACAATCTGGAGGGAGAGGATAATCTGCAGTACGCACCGGCTGACGGTATGCCTGCCTGGTACACGCTGAATATCCGCGGAGGTTATAGTATTGGGACATATCTCACCCTGCAGGCTGGTATAGATAATATGCTCGACGTGCAGTACAGAACATTTGCGTCAGGGATCAACGGTCCAGGGCGGAATATATGGTTGACGCTGCGGGTTAAAATCTGATGTTGCAAAAAGAAATCCCCGCCGGAGTGACTCCTGGCGGGGATTTTTTGTTTTTCAATCCGGAAATTTATCCAATAGTCTCGACAGAGAGCAGCTTTTCCACACCGGAATTTGCGCAGGAGTGCAGCCATCCGTGTGTATCTTCAGCCATACCCATACGAAGCAGGTTGATGTGCTTCTTCAGGCGTGTACTGATGGGGCGGTGCTGTTCATCAACCGGAGGCAGTTCGAGCGTTTTATCGCGCCAGGTGATCTCGCTTACGTGGCTTACCACAGCAGCAGTACCTGCTCCGAAGCATTCCTGCAGCGTACCGCGCCAGTAGGCATCAGTGATTTCAGCCATACCGAGCAGGCGGTCTTCCACCGTGTAGCCCCATTCGCGCAGCAGCGTGATGATGGAGTCGCGGGTAACACCGCGGAGGATAGTACCGGTTGTAGCCGGAGTGATTACCTTGCCATCGAGTACGAAGAACAGGTTCATGGTGCCCACTTCCTGTACAAATTTCTTTTCGACAGCGTCCATCCACATTACCTGATCGTAACCGGCTTTTTTGGCGCGCATGGCCGGGAGCAGAGAAGAGCCGTAGTTGCCGGCGCACTTGGCTTCGCCCGGACCGCCCTGGACGGCGCGGGTGAACACCTCTTCCACCCACAGTTTGACGGGCTTTGGATAATAAGGGCCTACAGGGCCAGTGAATATAAGAAATGTATATTTTTCAGAAGCATGCACACCGAAGTACTCGTCGGTAGCGAACATCAGCGGGCGGATGTACAGAGCGTGGTCTTCCCCTTCCGGAATCCAGGCGCTGTCGAAATCTACCAGCATTTTGAGGGCCTGCATGAAAAGATCTTCCGGAATCTGAGGCATACACATGCGCTCCGCGGAGAGATTAAAGCGACGCGCGTGCATTTCAGGACGGAAGAGCATCGGTTCTCCGTGGCTTTTGGTGGCTTTCATGCCCTCAAAAATACTTTGTCCGTAATGGAGCGCAAGATTGGCGGGAGAAAGATCGAGCCTTCCGAACGGCTCGATGCGAGGATTGACCCATTGTGTTCCATCGTAATCAACGATGAACATGTGGTCGGAAATAACCTTCCCGAACGGGATGTTGGAGAAGTCAACCGATGGTAACCTGGAGGCCCCGGTCGGGGTAACTGAGATAGAGTACTTAGCAGCCATGGTGTCAGTTTAGTTGACTGGTTAACGACCTGTTAAAAAGCGATGCAAATTTACATCTGTTTTTTGGAACTGAAAAAAATTTTATTTCAGTCAGGCGGGAGCATTTTCAGCTATCACAAAACAATCGTGTTTTTGATTGTGCAAATGATTAAAAATATTTGGCTTTGTCGGATTTTTGATGGCTCTTGTTCAATATCTTTGCCAATGCGGGCGTCCGCAATTAACCATAAAATAATCTGTTACCATGTTTCCAGATAACATGCCGTTATTTCTTGCTGCTGAAAACAGTGTAACTGCGCTGGGTTCAGGTGGTTATAAAAAGCAGATTCTCGTACTTGTTTCAAAGTTGTCGGAGGGAGACAGGGTGTTTGTCAGCCGCGTACTGGCCGCTGCGGAGCTTGATACAGGGGAGGATACACTCTATGTTGAGGTTCCGGGAGATATGGCGGTGAACTGTTTTTCCGGACTGCCGTCGGCGCCGCGGTTCATACTTTCATTCGGTGTGACTCCTGCGCAGGCCGGTTGCAGTGCCCGGGTCAGCCTTTACACCCCCGTACAATTTAACCGGGCGACCTGGCTTTTTTCGGATGCTCCATCAGTTTTGGAGCCCAATCGCGACAAAAAAACCCAGCTTTGGTCGGCACTGAAAGAAATATTCCCTAAGCACTGACTGTTGCATGGGGTTATGCCCCTACTTTTGCCCCGGTTATTAACAATCACGCAATATGAAAGCTTACGTTTTTCCCGGACAGGGATCCCAGACAGAGGGAATGGGTAAAGAATTGTATGAGTCGTCTGAACAGGCCAAAAATCTGTTTGAACAAGCCAATGACATACTCGGATGGCGCATCACGGATGTCATGTTCAGCGGAACCAAAGAGGATCTGACGCAGACCAAAGTGACTCAACCGGCAGTTTTTCTCGAAAGTTATGTCCGTGCGGCCATAGCTGGCGACGATTTCCGACCCGATGCCGTAGCCGGGCACTCTCTGGGTGAGTTTACAGCCCTTGCGGCTGCGGGTGCTCTCTCGTTTGAAGATGCACTCCAGCTTGTGAGCAAACGCGCGTTCGCCATGCAGAAAGCCTGTGAGTTGGTTGACAGTACCATGGCGGCCGTACTGGGCATGGATGATGCACTGGTAGAAGAAATATGCGCTGCTATCACTGGCGAGGTGGTGGTGGCAGCCAACTATAATTCTCCCGGACAGTTGGTGATATCCGGCTCCCGCAAGGGAATTGAACTGGCTACAGAGAAACTGAGTGCTGCCGGGGCCAAACGCGTGGTGGTACTCGCTGTAGGCGGTGCTTTCCACTCTCCGCTGATGCAGCCGGCACAGGACGAACTGGCCACGGCCATCAATGCCGCCGGATTCAAACAGCCCGTTTGCCCGGTGTACCAGAATGTTCACGCCATGCCTGTGACAGATCCGGAGGAAATCCGGAAAAATCTGATTGCGCAACTGACAGCCCCTGTTCGCTGGACACAGACCGTGGAGAATATGGTGTCAAACGGTATAACAGAGTTTGTAGAGGTGGGTGCCAGTGCTGTACTGCGCGGACTCATCCGCAAAATCAATAAGGACGTGGCTACCGGAGCGCTCTGAGTACCCGTTCGATAATCTTATTCATCATGGCATCCAGATCTGCAATTGAGAGCGGGCAGCTGCTGCTCGCAGAACCATTCATGATAGACCCCAACTTCAGGCGAACCGCCATACTGCTTTGTGAGCACGACAAAGAGGGTAGTCTGGGTCTTATCCTGAACCGGCCCGTCGGAATTAGAATTACTGATGTGGTGGCTGAATTCCCCTATTTTAATGCTGAAGTGTTTTACGGAGGGCCTGTACACGGAGATTCCCTTCATTTCATTCACAATCTCGGAGATTTGCTGGAGGACAGTCTGAAAGTGGCTGACGGCGTGTGGTGGGGAGGAGACTTCGACAGTCTGAAGTTTCTGATCAGCAACGAACTCATCACGCCCGACAGGATACGCTTTTTTATCGGCTGTGCCGGCTGGTCGGGCGGACAGCTGGACGAGGAAATGGAGGGTAACTCCTGGATAAATGTTCCCATGCATGCCAATTATGCCTTCCGTACCGATCCCGCAGAGTTGTGGAGTATGGCTATGTACAATCAGGGGAACCAGTACGAGATTATAGCAGAGATACCCGAGTATTCTGCCTGGAACTGACGGGCAAAAAAAAACGCGGCGCACTTTTGCGCCGCGTCAGATTTCCCGTATAAAATCTCATGAAAAGTTTCGAATCAAGGTGTCAATAATCACCGCTTTCTCGCTGAACACCGCCGTTATCTCTTATTGACAGTACAAAAGTGCGGCGACTTCCGCCGGTGGACAAGGACAAAAAAATTGATTTGTTGAAAAGTTTTTTTTCGAAATCCGGCCTATAAAAGGCTCAATTAATAGCTTTATAACGGAATTTTATGGTTTTTTAGTGCCCTTGCACAGGTTATTTGTTGAAAAAAAGTGGTAAAATCTTTTAAAAAAAATATCTAACGATATGATTTGGTGAAACAGTTTGGCGGATGTATCCGATAAAACCTCACTTGTAGAGCCATCACAGTCATTTTTGTTGTTCCGGAGTTTTGGCTGTCATCAAAAAAACTGCCAATCAATCACCCCACCCCGGTTCGTCGTCTTCCTGTTTGGGTTGTTTCCGGAAAATACCGAACTCCATTTCTTTCTGACAGGAGCCGCAGATGCCGTAGAGGTTGAGTGAGTGATGGGTAATCCGGAAATTGAGCATTTCTCCCACCATATTCTTGATTTGCTGAACACGCGGGTCGCAGAATTCGACCACCTTGCCGCAGTTGGCGCAGATAATATGATCGTGCTGTTTATAGCCATAAGACTTTTCAAACTGAGCCAGATTTTTTCCGAACTGGTGTTTTTTCACCAGGTCACAGTTTACCAGCAGCTCAAGCGTGTTATAAACGGTGGCACGGCTTACCCGGTAATTCCGGTTTTTCATGTGGATATAGAGCGCCTCGGCGTCGAAGTGGTCGTGCCGCTTGTAAATTTCTTCCAGAATGGCGAAACGTTCGGGTGTTTTTCTCAGTCCGGCCTTTTCCAGCTGGGTGGTGAAAATTTTGAGTACCTGCTGGATAATTTCCTCTTCGTTGCGATGGGTTGACATAGTCTAACCGGGCATAAAGGCCCGTTCCGCTGCAAAAATAGCTGGAATTATTCTGCTTTAAAAATGAATCGTTTGTTTTACCTTTGGGCCGTGTTTTTCAACATTATATCCGACAGCATTATTATCCGGCAGTGCGTGCGCACCTGACGGCGGTAGGCTGTTCGCAAAGAGAACAACAACCCTGTCCGGTGCGCCGGGCGGGGTTGTTGCATAATACCACAACTTATGTATCGCGAATTCAAACAACTCAATCTTCCGGCTATTGACGCCGAAATCCTTGAATTCTGGCAACAGGAAAGGATTTTTGAACAATCTGTGGAGCAGCGTCCCGCAGGCAAGTCCTACGTCTTTTACGAAGGTCCGCCTTCCGCCAATGGCAAGCCGGGGATTCACCACGTGATGGCTCGAACGGTCAAGGACCTTTTCTGCCGCTATAATACGCTCAAGGGCTACCGGGTTGACCGCAAAGGCGGCTGGGATACGCATGGCCTGCCTATCGAACTGCAGGTGGAAAAGGAACTCGGTATTACCAAGGAGGATATCGGTAAAAAGATCTCTGTGGATGATTATAACCGGGCGTGCCGCAGTACGGTCATGCGCTACAAGGATATGTGGGATGATATCACCCGGAAAATGGGGTACTGGGTGGACCTGGAAAAACCCTATATCACGTTTGAAAACGAATACATCGAGTCGGTATGGTCGCTGCTGAGGCGGCTGTACGAGAAGAAAACTCCTCAGGGAGATTCCTATCTCTACAAAGGGTTTACTATACAGCCGTTTAGTCCGGCCGCCGGAACAGGCCTGAGTTCGCACGAACTCAATCTGCCGGGCTGCTACAAGGAGGTGACTGATTTTTCCGTGATTGCCATGTTCAGGGTGCGCCATGAGGACCAGTCTGCTTTCCTGTTCGATGAAGAAGGCGAAGATGTACGTATTCTGGCCTGGACGACCACGCCCTGGACGCTGCCCAGTAACGTGGCCCTCACTGTCGGCCCCGATATTGAGTATGTAAAGGTGAAGACATTCAGTCCGTACAACGCCCTGCCGGTGTCGGTTGTACTGGCTAAAGACCGCCTGTCGGCCTATTTCAATCCGGAACATGCCGACCTGCCCATGCAGCCCTTCGATACAACGGAGAAAAAACCTGCTATTCCTTACCGGGTGATCAAAACCGTGAAGGGCAGCGAGCTCAGCGGTGTCCGTTATGAACAGTTGCTTCCGTACGTGACGAGCCCCGAACTGGAAGCGCGCGCCTTCCGTGTTATTCCCGGCGATTTTGTGACCACCGAAGACGGTACAGGTGTAGTACATACGGCTCCGTACTTTGGCGCGGACGACATGCGCGTGGCGCGCGATGCCGGAATACCGATGATTGGAATTCCGAATGAGAAAAGCCCGGAACTGCCGTTCCCGCTGGTGGATCGTCAGGGGCGCTTTGTTCCGGAACTGGGCGAAGAATTCGGTGGCCGCTATGTAAAAGCAGAATACTATCCGAAAGAAGTTACCTCCGATAAAGAGTTCAAGCCTACCGATCTGCTGATTGCCCTGCGCCTGAAAGAAGACAACAAGGCATTCAAAATCGAAAAATACGCACACAACTATCCGCACTGCTGGCGTACCGACAAACCTGTACTCTATTACCCGCTCGATTCGTGGTTTATCCGGGCCTCTGCCTCCAAAGAGCGAATGGCCGAACTGAACAGGACCATCAACTGGCAGCCGGAGAGCACCGGAAGTGGTCGTTTCGGTCAGTGGCTGGAAAATCTGCAGGACTGGAACCTCTCCCGCTCCCGTTACTGGGGTGTTCCGCTGCCCGTCTGGCGTACGGAAGACGGGGAGGAGGAAATATGTGTTGGCTCGGTAGAAGAGTTGCGCGCAGGTATAGAAAAAGCCAATACACAGCTCGGACTCAGTCAGCAGGCACCGGCCGATTTGCACCGTCCCTATATTGATGAAGTAGTACTGGTTTCTCCCTCCGGCAAACCCATGCGCCGCGAGCTGGACCTGATTGACGTCTGGTTCGACTCAGGGGCCATGCCCTATGCGCAGTGGCACTATCCGTTTGAGAACAAGGACACTTTTGAGCGCAATTTCCCGGCCGATTTTATCGCGGAAGGTGTTGACCAGACCCGAGGCTGGTTCTATACCCTGCACGCTATTGCCGTGATGTGTTTTGATTCGGTGGCCTACAAAAATGTGGTGTCGAACGGACTGGTACTCGACAAGGAGGGCAACAAAATGTCCAAGTCGAAAGGCAACGTGGTGGATCCGTTTGAAACCCTTGCAGCTCATGGAGCCGATGCCACCCGCTGGTATATGATGTCGAATGCATCGCCGTGGGATAACCTGAAATTCAACCTTGAGGGTATCGTCGAAACGCGCAACAAGCTGTTCGGCACCCTGTATAATACCTACAACTTCTTCGCACTGTACGCCAATCTCGACGGCTGGACCATTGACGAGCAACAAATTTTCCCTTACGAGAAGAGGAGCGAGCTGGACCGCTGGATTATCTCCAAACTGTACTCGCTGGTGGCCGAATACCGTCGCGAGATGGATCAGTACGAGCCTACCCGCGCCGCCCGCGCCATCGAGAATTTTGTAGATGATCATTTGTCCAACTGGTATATCCGCCTTTCACGCCGCCGTTTCTGGAAAGGTGAAATGAACGACGACAAGGAGGCTGCGTACCAGACACTCTGGGAATGCCTGCAGGTGACGCTCCAGCTGATGAGTTCGCTGGCGCCTTTCTTCTCCGACTGGATGTATCGAAATCTGACGGCTCCTGTAAGAGAGAAGGCGCGGGCCAACAATACGCCGCTCAGACATGATTCCATACACCTGACCGATCTGATAGCGCCCGATGCCTCCAAAATTGACGAGACGCTGGAAAAAAGGATGGATTACGCGCAGCGAATCTGTTCACTGGCACTCAGTATCCGCAAAAAGGAAAAGCTCAGGGTGCGTCAACCACTCCAGAAACTGCTGCTGCCTGTACTCGATGAGTCTTTCATCGCCGAGGTGGACGGTGTGCGCGAGTTGATTCTGAGCGAGATTAACGTGAAAGAGCTGGAGTACGTAACCGATTCATCGGGTCTGCTGAAAAAATCGGGAAAGGCCAATTTTAAAACCCTCGGCGCCAAGTGCGGCAAGGACATGAAAGCCGTTGCCGCTATCATAGAGAGTTGGACAGATACAGATATCAGTCGCCTCGAAAAAGAGGGCAAGCTCGATGTTTCTGCCGGTGAAAATACCTATTCCATCACGCCCGAAGATGTGGTGCTCAAAACAGAAGACCTGCCGGGCTGGAAAACAGCCACAGACGGATCGGTAACGGTGGCACTGGATGTCACCCTCAACGATGAGCTCGTGGCAGAGGGGCTGGCGCGCGATCTGGTGAACCGCATACAGAACGCCCGCAAGGACAAGAACTTCAGCGTGACAGACCGTATTTACGTGAAACTGGAAAATCACCCGTCAATTGCTGCCGCAGTAGCCAGTTTCGGCGATTACATCAAATCGGAGGTGCTGGCCGATGAACTGGTGCTGGCCGAACAGGTTGCCGGCGACCAGGTAGAACTGAATGATGAAATATCTCTGGGGATCGAGGTGTTGCTGATGGGGCTTTAATTTTAGACTTCCAAACAAAAATTTGTTCGGAAATCTAAATGTTATTTCAGCCGCCATCCCAGCGTTGAAAATCCGCCCACATCGAAGTGTTCGATGCGA
>JBEGNB010000225.1:0-5232 GCA_041182785.1 Bacteroidota bacterium | reverse complement strand
TGCAATGCCTCTGAATATTACACTGCGCTGCACCGCAAACTCTTTCCGGTAGCTCCCCTGATCCTGTGCCAGTGTCTGCAGGTTCTGCTTTTTATCAAAAAGTGTAACATAGACCCGGCCGTTGAAATCGGTCAGCCTGTTACCGACAGGATCCGTAACTATCCCCTCCAGTGTAACCGGCATGAGCGCTTTAAGTGTGTCAACCTCTCCGTCAGGCCCGCTTATTCTGGTGGTAGCAACCCGGTTCTCCGGTATAGCCAGCGTCATCGCAGGATCACCCAGGAGGGTGAAACGCCGGGCGTTCTGTATGTCGGACGTAAGTTTGTTCTTGGAATCCTGCAATATCCGGCCGATAGTGCGGTATTGCCCGTTAATCTTCTCGTAAATAATGCTCTGTACAGCATCTGTCAGGTCTTCGTTGCCGTTGATATAAACCGATCGTACAGTGGTGAACAACGCAATGGCACCTGAATTAACCCGTAAAAGTGCCTGTTCACCCCCCGTCAGGGTGGTGTAGTCATCGTACCCCCCAAATGTACAGGTAGCAGTAATGATGAGCGGATAACGGTTCTTGTTGTCCCAGCTGGCTATGTCGTTGTTGTCCAGCACGCGCTCCTGCGACCATCCGCGCGGCCCCCCGTGACCAATGTAGTGGGTAATCAGGTTGCCCTTGAAAATATTGGAGTTGATGGCAGCCTTCGCATCCGGAAACCGCTGTCCGGCAGAAGTGGCTACCTGCTGATAGGCATCAAAGTAAACTTTCTCGTTATTGAAGAATTTTACCGCATTGGTATTGTCCGTAGCCAGTTTGTCGGCCTGGTTGATGTGCGCATTGCCATCTTCATCATCCGCGATAAACAGCACCCGCAGCCGCCAGTCGCCCAAAAGAGCCGGATCCTTGTCGTACGCAATTATTTTATCGGTGAGTGATTCTGCATCCGCTGTGTTGCGCGCCACAAGTCTTCCCACAGCTATATCCAGCGAACCGGTGAGCGCACCCCCCTCTTCCGGACTCAGCAGTGCGAAAAAGTCGTCGGATGGGAACGCATTGATCGGACTGAACGACTCCGCTGTTTCAAATACCGGGATGTAGTCGTTGTTCCCGTCGCCGTTTGAATTGTTCTTGGGGTCGAACGATCCGTCACCAAACAAAAGAAGGTACTGAAACTTGTCCGGATCGCGCTCGAGCAACATACGGGCAAAATCGCGTATCGCCACGGGATCCTTGCCCCCGGAAGAAAACTCGTTGAAAAGCTCAAGTACATTCACGGCAGCTACCGACAAACCACTGAACGATCTCCTGTGTTCGGCAAGTCGCCCGGCAGCCTGCTCCATCTCGGGGTGATACAGGATAACCATATCGAGTCCGCGCAAACCGTGCAGGTTCTGGTTGGCAATTTTACCTGCTGTTGACTCCGGTTTCGGGAAAGATGCAGAAGCGTTCCAGGCAACAAAATTGCGGAGTACGCCCTGTGTGGCAGCTCCAAAAGAAACAATGTTTCCTGTTTGCGTAAACAACTGCTTCCTGGGCGTCTGCGGCGTAGTGACATCCCATATTGTGAGGTTACTTCCTGCATTGGAAATACGGAATTGCGTCGCCGGTCTGCTGATGGATTTCACGTCTCTGAACTCCAGTATGTCTCCGCTCATATTGAGCCTCCTGCGCACGTTCAACTCAATATAATCGAGCCAGCCTTCGCTGGAACTGCCCACTTCAGGGTAGTTTACCACCACCTGCAGCGGACTGCCGGCGGGCAGGAAAGAGCCGGTGACAATGGCATTGGCCGCAAAGGGACCGTCATTGTTATCGGTATCAACTCCGGCTACAGACTTGCTGAAGGTGGAGCCTGAAACCTGAAAACGCACGCTCTGACTTACATTGCTCCTCCCGGCGAACTCCCCGCGTATGCGCGCTGTGCTGTCGGTAACGATATCAGGAAAATCGAATGTGTATGTTTTTGAACGGCTTTGGTAGAAATAATCGCCGAACCAGCGCTTGCCCGACCCCTGTGAAGATGAATTGTAGTTAAGCAGGTTGGTTTTTTCTTCTTCCAGTCGAACAAAATCGTCGAACTGATCTGTAGTGAACGTGGCTGCCGTTTCAGCCTGCTCCGAAATTCTGAGTCCGGTTCCGTCGCCTGTTTTCAGAAAGTACCAGGCATGTTCATCATACAGATTCACCCGGGTTGTGAGTACCGGATCGGTGTTGGATGGCCTGTAAAACCAGGGGCGCGGACCAACTGCATAGAATAGGATATAGTCCCCGGTATTGAACTTTCCATCACTCTCACCCACTACCATTATGGCATTTTCAAGCAGATCATCGGGACGGGCATCTCCGTTTTTTTCGGGCAACATGGCGCCGCCATTGCCATAGATACGGATGGTACGCGGATCAATGTTGTCAATATCGGTTACCCCCAGTTCATTCCTGATGTAGTTGTAGTCGAGTTTGTAAATCCCGGATTTTTCTACACCGAACTTGTACACGTTTCCGCTGCTCAGCACTGAAGTCTCGGTAAATCCGCGGTCGAAAACCGGAGACGGAGCCACAGCGGCCGGGGTAATGTTGACGATGATACTGAAAGATACCAGCCGTTCGTACGTATTGCCTGTTTTGCGGAATGGAAGCAAGTTGATGCGGCCGAAATACTGCTTACGTTCCTGTTCCACTGAGGTTCTGATATCTGCTTCTGCGCCGATTGAAGTCAGGTCGGGGTTGTTTCCCGGATTAAACACCTCCCACCCAGCCTCGGAAAGCGCGACCGATATGTCGGATGGCCTGTCGAGAGCAAAACGCTCGGTAAACAGGGGGAGTGTCATTGCGTCGTTTCCATAGGTGCAGCCCTCGAATTTCCAGACATCAGCGACGTCCCCACCCGGGGTTACCCACTGGCGCGGAGAATCAGTCCACTTCAGGCTCCGCTTAATAGTGAGGGTGCTCTGTGCAGACACAGTGGCGGCACAGAGCAGCGACAAGACGAAAAGACTGTATTTCATGGTTAACCGAAAATCACTGTTTAAGGGAAAAGAGAATGGATTAAAAAAGCATAAGAACTTGTTCAGGATTCTCTGCCGGTGGCAAAAACAGGCTGATTTTTTGTCAGTTTTTGCATTTTTGAAGGCGCATAGCCGGAGCTACGCAACTGAAAAAAGGTGAAAAATGGCGAAAAATGAGACGTTTTTGACTCGGTGAGAGAATCCTGAACAAGTTCTAACACAATTCAGGCGCAAGTTACTGAATTATGGTTGCCAGTCAATAGCCAAAATGGTATATTTCAGCATATTTTACGGTACGGCGACAAAACTGCAGGAACGGTGGCCGCCAGCCATGATGAATACTGTTACCTGATATACATATCCATCAGATACACGATACCTGCGATGGTTGCTGCGCCGAGCTCAAGTTCCCGTTTGTGCACTTTGTCGAATGTATCATCGGCCGTGTGATGAAAATCAAAGTAACGCTGTGAATCAGGCGAATAGCCACTCAGCACGGCGTGTGTGGGTCGGAGCGGACTTACATCGGCACCCGATCCGCCTTTGTTTATCCGGATTCCGTAATTCTCAAAAATGGCCTCCCAGTCTCTGATCTGCCGGAATTTGTCATCGAATGCCGGATCTGCCGACTCAAACGTGAGCGCCCTCGGCGTGAAGCCGCCCGCATCGCTCTCAATGGCAAATACGTGTTTTTCGCCTTTCCGGACAGCCTCTCTGGCATACTCCTTTCCACCGCGCAATCCGTTTTCTTCATTCATGAACGCCACAAAACGTATGGTATTGCGTGGTTTGTACCCGATACGCTGCAACAGTCTGAGGGCATCCATACACTGAACAATACCGGCTCCGTCGTCGTGCGCTCCGTGACCTACATCCCAGCTGTCGAGATGACCACCCATAGTAATAAATCTGTCGGGATGTTCGCTGCCCCTTATCTCGCCAATCACATTGAAAGACAGTGCATCAGGCAATGTCTGACAGCTCATTCTGACAAACACTTCCGGGTTTTTCTTTTCTTTTACGGCAGCGGCGAGTGTCTCTGCCGCTTTCGTGCTGATAGCTGCCGCGGGTATGCGCGCGTACGCCGAGTCGTAAATAACCGAACCTGTATGAGGGAAATCGTCAATTTTCAGGTTCATACTGCGAACAAGTACTGCCACGGCACCATACCTGGCTGCGCGTGACGCACCGGTAACGCGCTGGTCAACACAACCACCATAAGCTTCAAAGGTTCTGATTTTCGTGGGATCCATAGGGCGATTATAAAACACAATTTTGCCGCTGATTCCCTTCTCTCCAAGTGCGTCCAGTGCCTCCCAACTCCTGATTTCCACCACTTCGGCACGAACACCTCCCGCAGGCGTAGCCACAGATCCACCGAGTGCCAAAGCCTGTAATACAACCGGCTTCGTACCTTTCCCGTACAATTTTACTTCCTCAGCAGCCCCGCGCTCCCAGTGCGGGACCATACACGGCTGCAGCCACACCGAGTCAAGTCGCATCGTATCCAGAACGGCTCTGGTCCAGTTTACTGCCTTCTCCGCATTTTTACTGCCACTCAGGCGGTGCCCCACATCGTAACAAAGTCGCTCCAGCCACGGATAACAACGGCCGTTCACAAGCGCTTCATCGTATATTTTGTCAATAGTCGCAGCATCCTCTTTCAAGTCCGCAGACTGCGCAAAAGAGCCACTTAGTGTACAAATGTGAATAAGTGCAACTGCGGCAACACGAGCCAGAAAGCGATTTGACGTGTAAAAGTTAATCATTGTCGAGAAATGAAATTTAATTTTGAAAGCCGAAAATCGTTCGCAAAAATGAAAAATTATATTCCATTTTTTGGTTTTTTGTTGTAAAATTGTTCCTGTCTATAAAAAGGCTCCAACGTTCTCCGGCCATCCTGAAAACGGATGCCGAAATATTTTTTCAGATTTTTCCGGGGTGTTCTTGTATAAACTACACAAAGTGCCCGTACCTTTGTGACCACAAGCAAGAAAGCAATCGCTTAAAGATAATTTGGTTTTATTTGGTTAGGGCTGAGGTAGTGCTGTGGTGGCACTGCCTCATTTTTTTATTGGTCTGCACAGGACGGATATATTCCATAAGCATACTTTTGTCAGATTTTTGAAATGAAACTTATAACATGAAAAGAACGTTCCTGCTGCTTCTGCTGCTCTCCCCTTGCTGGTCTTACTCCCAACAACTCATCAGTATGGCTGATGCCATCACGAA
>JBEGNB010000224.1:0-27447 GCA_041182785.1 Bacteroidota bacterium | reverse complement strand
GGTTCAACTATCAGAGCATAGGAAGACCGAAAGTGCGCAAGCGCTGAGGGTTATCCTGACTGTTTACGGCTTCACAAAAGCTCCCCGGCATTTTGGTCCGGTAGCTTGTAACGGCGTCCGGAGCTCAGCGCTGAGCTCCGGACGCCGTTTATATATTCCATGTATTTCTGCCTGCTGAACAATACATGTGCAGGCTCCCTCACCTATTATTCTCTGAAAGGGCTCTACTACTTTGAATGCAGCGCACTTCATCAAACAGATGAATGCAGGGGTAGCAGTTTTTACTTGAAAATTGTGAGAACCTGGATCCATTGGCCACTGGTACAATTCACCGGAAATATTTTTCACAAATTGTCAGAAAAAACGTATTTTTGTTTCCAAAAAACCTAAATTTTTAGGAAAATTAGAAATGAAATTGCTTGAATTTTTAACCAGGTTTAAGTTGACTCCGGCGTTTTCCACGCGATCGATTGAGTTGGTATACCCGCATTTTGAGCGAGAGAACCTGCTTAACTGGCAGAAAAAAGGGTATATTGTGCGTATTCGAAATGGCTGGTACAGCGTTTCGGGCCGAATCACAACAGAGCGGCATCTTTACTGGGTTGCCAATAAAATTTACCATCCTTCTTATGTTTCACTTGAAACAGCTTTTGCATTTTACGGTTGGATTCCCGAAGCCGTCTTTACGACTACCTCCGTATCCACCCTGAAAACAAGGGTATTTGACACTCCGGTGGGCTGTTTTCGATACTCCAGCCTGAATCCTAAACATTTCTGGGGCTACCGGCTGATAAAGACAGATGATTTCGGAATAAAAATGGCTGAACCGGAGAAGGCACTGCTCGATTTCCTGTATCTTCATCCGAAACTTGAATCAAAAGTGGACTTTGAGGCTCTTCGATTCAATACAGATCAGATGAGGGGCCAAATTGACCGGGAAAAACTGTTGGCCTACAACAAGCAGTTTGACTCTGTAGCATTGAATAAACGGGTTTTTTCATTTACCAATTTTATTTATTATGATGAATCTGTCTGAACTGTTGGATGCATATCCGGTGGAATTGCGTGTACACCGGTCGTTTATCCTGCGTGAGTATCTGCAATGCAAAATTCTGGAGATAATATTTGATGGTCCTTATGCCAGTCGTTTCTGTTTTCTGGGCGGCACCTGTTTGCGTTTGGTACACAATAACTCCCGGTTTTCGGAGGATCTTGATTTTGATAATTTTCAGATTACAGAAGCAGAATTTGATGAGGCCTCCAACCTGATTCGAACAGGACTGGAACAACAGGGTTTCGATGTGGAAATGAAGCAGATTATCAGAGGGGCTTATCATTGTTACATTCGATTTCCAGGACTATTATTCCAGCAGGGACTGAGTGGCTACAGGGAGGAAAAAATACTTATTCAACTGGATACAGAACCCCAGCACTTCAGTTTTGAACCTGACCGATTTGTTCTGAACCGATTTGACATTACTACTCAGATTCTTACTACACCACTGGATATTCTGTTAGCCCAGAAATTCACAGCGCTCTGTCGGCGAAAAAAAAGTAAGGGGCGCGATTTTTTCGATATAGTGTTCCTCCTTTCAAGGTCAGTAAAACCAAACTATGCATTTTTGGAAATGAAACTGGGCGTTTCCAATCGGCTACAACTGTTGGATCGCGTCAGGGCGGTTTGCCAGTCCCTTGATATGGAAGAAATGGTAATAGATGTTCGCAACTTCCTCTTCCAGGCATCCGATGAAAAAAAAGTACGATTGTTTATCCCTGTGCTGGAACAATCTGATTTTTGACGTAAAATAGTATTCCGCTCAAGCTATCCCGGGAATCAACAAGCTCATTTTGATTCCTATGCTGTTTGGGTGACAAGTGGAAGTCTTCCGCTATTGTCGCTGCTCAAGGACCTTCATATTTCCCGTGGCAGTGTAATATCCGGAAAATCGTCTGGTCCTCCTGTTTTCCGGTCTGCCAGGTACAGTGTATCAAATAAAGTGCTGTCTTTCTGATATACCCCGTCCATGTAATCCCGGATGGCTCTGATGTACATGTTTGTCAGAGCGGTATTTTTTGCCTGAGTCCCGGGAGATTTGCCCGTTTCCTGGCGATCCGCTTCGGTTTGGGCGGCAGAGCACGAGGCCATTACAACCAGAAAAATCAGGCTCAGAATGGCAGAGATCCGTTTATTAACGTATTTCATGAAATTGACTACATTTGTTTACAAGCCCAAACAGGGTTTTGCGCAGGTTTTTGACAGAAAAACCTGCGCAAAATAGAATACTCCCCTGCCGTAGTGTGTAAACGGGCATCCTCCTGTTTACTATATTGCGCAAGAGTAGAATCCTCTCATCAGCGTATAATCGTTATGTCGCCTTTCCTGACAATCCGCTCTCCGTTGGCCAGATCGAGCTCGAGGTAGTACACAAAAACGCCCGGATTCATGTCTTTTCCCCGGAAGGTACCGTCCCAGCCGCGCCAGTTGCTGACGGCCACGGGGGCTTCAAGCTTGTACACCTCATCTCCCCAGCGGTCGAATATCTGTATGGTGTGTATGGAGATGACTGATGTTCCGGCACTGATGGTCCAGAAATCTTCCCTGCCATCGTCGTTGGGCGAGAACACGTTGGGTATATAGACATCCACCTCGCGGCGTAGTCTGACGGCTACGGAGGCGCTGGCGGTGCATCCGTACTGGTCGGTAATGGTTACGGTGTAGGTGCCCGGGGTTTCGGGGATCCACTCCTGACGCAGGCAGGCCGGACAGGCGGGGTCGGGCAACGGGTTCCAGACTATGCTTTGCCATGTCTGCAGATTGGTCTGAACTTCCACTACCAGTTTTTCGCCGAGTGCGGCCGTTACTTCGGCTGGTAACTGGGCACTGGGCACCACCGGAATGACAACCAGCACGGTGGTATCGGCTGTGCAGTTATTGGCATCCGAGAGCAGTATGGTATGTGTGCCGGCGCTCAGTTCGGGATTGAGGCCGCCGGTAGTGGCCAGTCCGTCTATGGCGATGGTGAAAGGCCCTACGCCTCCGTTGGGGGTGATGGCGGTACCGAGTACGGTTTCTCCGCAAATGACCTCGTCGAGTGTCACCTGCAGGCTGAGGGCGGGTGGAGGCACCACGGTAGCGGAGGCGGTTGCGGTACACTGATTGGCGTCAGTAACCGTTACGGTGTAGGTGCCAGCGCCTACGCCGGTGAGCAGGGGTGCGTTGGCGCCCGTATTCCAGGTGAACAGATATTGCCCCGATCCGCCGGTTGCTGCCGCCTGAACACTGGCATCGGTTGCATCGTGGCAGCTGAGTGCGTACTGGCCAAAATTCGTGACTGCCGAAGCCAGTGGCTGTAGCTCGGTGGGGGAGGAGACAATCCCGACAGCTGTGGCGGTTTGTCCGCTTGCCGTTGAAACGGTGACCTGGTAAGTGCCCGCCGTCAGGTTCTGGAGGGTTGTCTGGTTGGTTCCGATGGGCATCAGGCCACTGCCCGACTGCAGGCCGTTTGTCCAGTTGTACAGATACGGCGGTTGTCCGCCGGATGCTGTGAGGGTCAGCACACCGTTGTTGCCGCCGAAGCATGACACAGCGCTGTTGTTCAGGTTAGCTGTCGGTGCACAGTTAGCCAGATCAAGGGTAGTGACGGTGGTCACGGTGCTGTCGCAGCCGGCGCTGTTGAGCAGGTTCTGGGTAACGGAACCCACTTGCGCCGGATCGCAGGTGGTCCGGTTGATGGTGTTGGTGACGGGCTGACCCACCTTGACGGTGATAGTGGCCAGTGTGGCGCATCCTGCGGAGGTGAGTGTGACCGTGAAATTGGTATTCATAGCCGGACTCACCGTAATAGTCGGTCCGGTGGTTCCGTTACTCCACACAAAGTTGCCGGTTCCGCTGGCGGTCAGGGTTGTTGATTCACCGGCACAAATCTGCAAATCGCCGGTGATGGTTACCTGCGGGGTCGGGTTGACGGTGATGGTGAACGTTCGCGGAGTACCCTGGCACGCGCCGAGTACAGGTGTGACGGTGATGGTCGCCGTCGCCGGTGCGGCGCCAGTATTAATTGCTGTGAAGCTGATATTGCCGGTACCCATGGCGCCGAGGCCAATGGACGGATTGCTGTTGGTCCAGTTAAGGGAAGCGCCGGCTGTGCCGTTGAAGCCCACTGAAATGACAAAGCCGTTGCAGACCGTCTGATTAACGGGCTGACTGAGCGTGGGCACCGGATTAACCGTCAGGATTACCGGTGTGCGGGTAGAACTGATGCAGTTGTTTATTGCGTCGCGTGCTTGCGCATAAAACGTGTAGGTGCCTGGTCCGAACGGACCTGCAGGCGTAAAGCTGGTATTGCCCGACAACAGTGCCGTTCCGCCAGTCGGGGTGCTGTACCAGTCTGCCGTCAGGCCGGGGCCTGTGGTGACCGTCAGGGCCGGTATGGGTGCGCCTTCGCATATCACGGGCGCATTGGGCGATGCCGGAGCTGCGATGGGCGGACACACACAGTTGGGTGCATTTACGGCCTGCTGGACAGAACATCCGGTTGCCGGATTGGAGGCGATCAGTACCACGCTGTTGCCAGCCGGGATATTGACAATCTGGAAGTTGCCTCCGCCGCCGGTTACTGTCCCGGCTGTTGAGGTCAGATTGACGGCATTGGATGTGACAGCGATGGAGTAGGTGAGCAGGTTGGGCGCACAGGTAACGGCGCCGAGCGTGAATGTGGGCCGCGGGTTAACGGTGATGGTAAATGCCTGGGGAATACCCGAGCATCCGTTCAGGCTGGGAGTTACCACCAGGTTGGCTACCTGGGTCATCTGACTGGTGTTGGTGGCGGTGAACGTGAATCCACCGGTTCCGCTGGCAGCCAGTCCGACCGACGGATTGCTGTTTGTCCAGGAGAATACGGCGCCACTGGTTCCGTTGAATCCTACGGCGAGGGTGGTGCCAGAGCATACTGTCTGGCTAAGAGGTGGTGTTACAATGGGTGGCGGACTGACGCTGACATTAAATTGTACGGGTGCGCCCGTACAGCCCTGCGCTGTTGGAGTGACGGTGATGACCGCCAGTTCGGTAACGCTTACACTGGCAGCGGTGAAGTTGATACTGCCTGTTCCGGAGGCGCCGAGCCCGATATTGGTGTTGGAGTTGACCCAGTTGAATACCGCCCCGGCAGTGCCGTTCAGCGGAATACTGACCTGCGTACCGCCGCAGGGTGTCTGGTTGGGAATGGTACTGACCACGGGCAGTGCCTGGACGGTGATGGTGAAACTCTGTGGCAGGGAAATACAGCCGTTCAGTGCTGCCGTAACAGTCACCACGGAGGTAATGGCCGAAGAGCCGCTGTTTTGGGCTGTAAAGCTGATATTTCCTGCACCAGTGACTGATAAACCAGTGGCTGTGTTGTCGTTTGTCCAGGAGAAGGCCGCGCCGGTGCTTCCGGAGAAATTCACATTGACGGGTTCGCCCGGACAAACCGACAGGTTGACGGGTTGTGCCAGAGTCGGGAGTGGTTCGATAGTGAGCGTGACCGCTGTTCTGGTGGCGCTCACGCAGTTGGAAGCGAGTTCGCGCGCCTCCGCGTAGAAGGTATAGATACCGGGTGCCGAGATGCCAGTGGGCGTGAAACTGGTGTTTCCGCTGAGCAGGGGCGTTCCGCCGAGCGGAGTTGCGTACCAGTCGGCAGTTTCACCGGCACCAACGGTTACTGAAAGGGCCGGAAGAGGGGTGCCTGCGCAAACTGCTGCATTTACCGGATTGGCCGGAGGCTGTACGGCCGGACAGTTGCAATTGGGCGGATTTACTGATTGTTGTACCACGCACCCACTGGTTGTGTCGGTTGTCGTAATGGTGGTACTGGAGTCTATGGGGATCAGGCTGATGGTGTATGAGCCGTTGCCGCCTGTTACGGTGCCATCGGAAGCGGACACCACATCGCCGGTGGTAGACAGACCTATGGAGTAGGACAGTGCATCCGGGGCACAGTT
This sequence comes from Bacteroidota bacterium, assembly GCA_041182785.1. Lineage (GTDB taxonomy): Bacteria > Bacteroidota > Bacteroidia > Chitinophagales > Saprospiraceae > M3007. Next base: position 21,468 of record JBEGNB010000224.1, on the reverse strand, counting down.
TACCGAAAGGATTGTCAGCGTCGGGCTGGCATTGATCCCGATGGTGAACGACTGTGCAGGGCCGGTACAACCGTTCAGGTCTGGAATTACGACAATGTGCGCTGTCGTATCGGAGGGGAGAGAGGCGGCGTTGAAGGAGATATTTCCGGTTCCCGACGAACCGAGCCCGATAGCGGGATTATCGTTTGTCCAGGAGTAAGTGTTTCCTGTTCCGGAGAAGATGATGCTCACGGGTGCGCCCGCGCATGCGAGGGTATTTCCGGGATTATTGACCGTGGGGGCAGGAATGACCGTGATATCGAAGTTTTGGCTTGCACCGGTGCAACCGCCTGCAGATGGCGTTACGGTAATTGTTCCGGTCACAGGGTTGCTCACGCCGGCCGAGGTGAAGCTGATGTCGCCGCTTCCACTGGCGGCCAGTCCGATGGCTGTGTTATTATTTGCCCAGTCGAAAACGGGGTTACCCGTACCGGAAAAAGTTACCTGTACGGGTGTTCCTCCGCACACCGTCTGGTTGGCCGGATCGGTTACGGTGGGTGCCGGATTGACAGTGATTGTGAAAGAAACGGCGGCACCGCTGCATGTTCCGATTACCGGGGTGGCAGTGACGGTTGCCACCTGCTGGGTGCTGTTCTGGGCTGCAATGAAACTGATATTTCCCGTGCCGGAAGCCGCCAGTCCGATGGCTGTGTTGCTGTTGGTCCAGTTGAAAGCTGCACCCGGGGAGCCGGAAAACTGTACACTGACGGTAGTGCCGGCGCATGCAGTCGTGCCGGATGGCTGGTTCATGGATGGTGCCGGTGTTACCGTAATATTGAAATTCAGGGCGGGGCCAGTACAACCGTTTTCGGTGGCGGAGACAGTCAGGTTGCCGGTGATGGAGTTGCTCACGCTGGCAGCAGTGAAGCTGATGTCGCCGGTACCGCTGGCACCGAGTCCGATGGCTGTGTTATTGTTTGTCCAGGCATAGGAGGGGTTGTTTCCGGTGCCGGTGAAGTCAACCACGACAGGCGCTCCGGAGCAGACAGTCTGGTCTGGAACCAGATTGATGGTGGGACCGGGCGTGACAGTAATAGTAAAGGTAACCGGCTCGCCCTCACACAGTCCGGCGACAGGCGTTACAACGATATTGGCAACCTGTACGCTGGTGACCTGGCTGGCGGTGAAGCTGATATCGCCCGAACCACTGGCGCCGAGTCCGATATTGCTGTTGTCATTCACCCAGTTATAGACGGGGTTATTGCTTCCTGTGAAGGCTACACTGACCGAAGCTCCCTTGCACACCACCAGACTGGCGGGTTGATCCACCGTGGGCACGGGGTTAACGGTGATATTAAAACTCTGGTTTTGCCCGATACATCCGTTTTCGGAAGGTGTGACCTGAATCGTGGCCGTGGTGGTTGCGCCGACGGGTTCCGCCGTGAAAGATATGTCGCCGCTACCGCTGGATGCCAGTCCGATAGAAGTATTGTTGTTCGTCCAGGTATAAACCGGGTTGTTTCCGGTGCCGGAGAACACGACCTGTACCGGATCGCCGGAACACACGATCTGATTGGGCGGATCGGTGAGGGCCGGTGTCGGATTTACCGTTACGGTGAAATTGACCGGAGTACCTTCACAGCCGTTGAACACCGGAGTGACGGAAACGTTGGCCACTTCGGTATTGATTCCGTTGAGGGCGATGAAGTTAATGTTTCCTGCGCCGCTGGATCCGAGGCCGACGTTAGTATTGTCGTTGGTCCACTGAAAGGTAGCGCCGGAAGTGCCCGAGAAGTTTACCGCCACGATTGTTCCGCCGCATACCGTGACATCGTTGGGCTGATTGACCAATGGTGCCGGGTTCACAGTAATGGTGAAAGTCTGGGCGGGCCCGACGCAGCCATTTTCACTCGGTGTAACAGTGACGGTAGCTGTGGTAGTGCCTGTTACCGGAGCCGGGGTGAAGCTGATATTGCCCGTGCCGGATGCATCCAGTCCGATGGCCGTGTTGCTGTTGGTCCAGTTATATTCAGGGCTTCCGGTAACCGGCGTGAAGTTTACCTCCACCAGGTTCTGGCCGCAGACAGTGATATTGGGAGGGTCCTGCATGGTGGGGCCCTGATTCACCGTTACATCCACGGTGCTGGTGGTCGTGCAGGCATTGTCGTCGGTGGCGGTGAACGTGTAGGTATTTGTGCCTGCAGGTGCGTTGGTTACCTGCGTATTCAGTTGGGAAGGGTTGGCGATATTTCCGGGACCAGTCCAGAGGGTACTGCCTACGGACGGCGGGTTGGTGAGTGTCGCCTGAAGATTAAAGGGCTGTCCGGTGCATACGGGGTTCGGATTAGCCGATACGGTAGAGGAGCCGTCCCAGCAGGTGACGGCAATATTGGAGAATGTGACCGATTCGTTTGCTGCCCAGGTTTGCGTTTGCACGATGAGGCCCACCGTTCCTGCGCCGTTGGTACAGACTGGCCCGTAGGTCAGCGTACCCGACTGGGCTATACTGCCGGGTACACCGATCAGCCGGGTGTCCACGGTGACGCCATTGACCTGAAACTGCACGTACAGGAAATCCCAGCACTGGTCGCAGCCACCCTCATCTGGCATGGTCGGATCGCCTGCACAGGGAGGAACACCGAACGGGCATTCCTCGCTCGACTCCATATTTCCTGCGCCGGAGAATGGCAGCGAAAAGTTGTAGTTCAGTGAAATGGAAACAGAACTACAGGAGGACACACTCACCGGTCCGTAAGTATTGGTGGTAGTAGAGTCGGTATTGGAGTAGGTGGCACCCGGGTCGCTGAAAATTACAGTCTGGGCTTTGAGGCCGGAGGATACGCTCCACAGGGCGGAAAGTGACAGGAGGAAAATACGGATATGGCGCATGGCAGGAAATTTTCGGAGCAAAAGTACAATAGAAATGCTCTGAATGATACCCTGTTGCCGGCGAGAGAGGCATATTCGCGCCGATCTGTCTTTTAATGTTCCGGATGACCGTCTGGTTATTTCGACTATTAAGTTAATATCCATACCTTTTGGCTTCATCTGAAGTGCACACGGAAAAAATCCATGGCCCAACCATCGCTAATCTGTGGTGGCAGGAGCAACTGGTCTTTCAAACGAGGAAATAGATAACCTGTAGAATGTATGCTGCCCCCCGCCCGGCGATATTATTCCGGAGCGGTCACCGTCTAAAAAGAGATGTTATGTGCGGTAGTGTCATTCCGGGTTAACGAAACATACCCATGGGGTGGAATGGTCTTCACGTCAAACGGTAAAGAAGTAAAGCCCCGGTAAATACCTGGTTTGGGGTTACTTTTTCTCGTAGATGCAAATACCCGCACGGTCTATATGCCGGGTGAGCGCAGGCTCTTGTATGCTGTGGTAATTGAGTACATCGAACTGGTAGGGCATATTGGTTTCTTCATTCAGTTCATAAGCCACATGACTGGCGGTCTGAAGGGTAAGGTATTCTCCTTTCAGGGCTATATCTACATCGCTTCCGGGTTTGTAATTGCCTTTTGCCCTGCTGCCGAAAATGAATACCTGTTTTACCTCCGGATATTTTTCCAAAATACTGCGAATGGCCAGCAAATCCCGCTCTTGCAGCCCAAAATCAGCCTTCATATTATTTTTTGATTAAAGTGAATTCGTAGCGCCTTCATGATTGGAAAATATTTTTGCTCAATCAGGGCTTCCATTTCTGTTGCTTTTTCTTCGTCATAAGTATGTGCGGTCAGGTTTCTGTCCACCAATAAATCCATCCAGTCGTGTCCGTTCTGTATTAATCCCACCTCAAAAGCTTTTTTAATGGCTGTCCTTGGCGATTTTACATCCTGAAAGCCCTGCTCTTCCAGAAAGTCCTTCAGGAGCTTCCAGGCCAACTCAAAGCTCATTTCAAAGAATTGAATAATACCTGCTTTTTGTACCAGATCAGGGTGTTCAATTTTCAGGGCCTCCTCCAGGTGAAGCATCGCCTTGTTGAAATTGTGCAATCGCTGCTGCCAGCGTATATCTTCCTCACTCATACATTTATTTTTGAAAGATGAATGGTTTTACAACGGCTTTGTTCCCGAAGCCCGCCACTCATTTCCATCTTGAACAGTTTGAGTGTCGCGCATCAGGACAAAGGTAAATAAAGTTTATCTTTGTCCTGAAAAACCCCGGGAATCCAGTAAACCAGCACCTGGCTTACTGGATTCCCGGAAAATCGAGCCAAATAACAGTATATCCATATGAAACAATACCAATTTTGTCAGAGCTGCGGATTTCCACTGAAGAAGGACAAAAAAGGCGGAGGAACAGAGAGGGACGGCTCCTTCAGTCCGAAATACTGCTCCATGTGCTATGAAAACGGAGTGTTTCTCTCTCCTCCCGAAATAGATACGGCGGAAAAGATGCAAGCTTTCTGTATTCAGCAAATGAAACAGGCGGGCATGAACGGTATTTTTGCCTGGCTTGCCACCCGGGGCATCCCGAAGCTGGAACGATGGAAAAAATGAGAGCGGTGAACCGGTAATCCCGAATATACAGCACTTTTTAATAAGATTACACTACTGTTTACTATGCTCCTATATCAAAAAATCAGGCAAACACTCCTCTTTATTCAGACTCTTTCCGCCATCGCGCTGGTCGGAATGCCTCCGTCCGGTCGTCCTGGTTATCCGGAACCTGTGGCACCCGGTATGCCGGCGGTTATGATCGCCTCGCCAGTTATCAGTGTGGAGCGGGCGCTCGATTCCATTCCGGCTGCTGCGGGCTGCGGAGACATGTTTTTCGATCTGTTTATTCAGACAGCACAGGCAGAACAGTACGGTGAGGCTGTGCTGAGCCTGATTTTTGTGCATACCGGCAGTCTCGCGCTGATCAGTGAATATACTTTTTCCGAATATTGTCCCGGCGGGCAGTGTGTTGGTTCGTCAGCTTCTGCCGACTCACTGCTTCGCGTGGATATTTCCCTTCGTGGTGTTATCGGACCGGAAGCCGGAGCTTCGGGCAGAAAAAGACTGTCAAGAATTGCGCTGAGGGGATCAAATTCCTGCATCACGGCTATTGGTGTGACGGATGTCTCGCTGCGTATGGCCGGAACCGGTCGCCCTGTCACACCGGTTATTCGTTCTGCGGTCACGCCAGACAACAGTGGTGATGATGTATGCGCCGGGGAGGTGCAGTTTAGTTGCAGTACACCCGAAGGCAATCCGGTGAAGGGTGTTGGCTATACCATTGCCGGCGGCGGTTGTACCATGACCGGTACTGCGGACGATTACGGCAGCAAGCTGGTCTGTTTATGTCCGGTGAAGGAACAGGTGATCAGGCCATTCAAGTCGGATGATCCGCTGAATGGCGTAACGGTTTTTGATCAGGTTCTGATATTACGGCATATTCTCGCCACGGAAGGACTGGGTTCGCCGTACAGGATACTTGCCGCCGATGTAAACGAGTCGAAATCCATAACGATGTACGACGTTGTGGCACTTGGAAAGCTCATACTTGGCGACAGTGCTGGTCTGGCAGGCGTGGCGTCATGGCGGTTTGTGCCGAAAAATGTGTCTTTTGATCAGGGAACCAACTCTTTTACTTCCGATTTTACTAAAAACATGGTTCTTTCGGTTACTCCCGGAAGGATGGAGGCCTCCTTTTATGGCATAAAAACGGGAGATGTGAATGGTGCTGCCGGAGAGCGGCCTGCCGGTGAGCGCGGGCGTACCTCGCTTGCCTTCGCCGAATTCAGGGGTGTTGCCGGCTCGGAAACGGAGGTGCCTGTGTTTGCCCCTGAGCTCTACAATCTGGCCGCGTGGCAACTGGCGCTTCGGTACGACACTGCGAGATACCGGCTGTCTGACGTGCGCTGGCCGGAGGAATTGCCGGCATTTCAGGGCCGCGACTGGCATGAGCCGCGCCGCGGCGAGGTTCGGCTTGTGTGGTACAGCGGCGAGAGCACCGGTTTGCGTGTGGACAGGGGTACTCCGCTGTTTTATCTGCGTTTTGTGAGTCTTGAAAACGATTCGGAGGGCCGGATAAGTCTCTCCGGTGATATGGAATCGCTGGCTTACAATGCGGCTGGTGCTGCGACCGACATACAGCTTGATCGCCTGCCTGCAGCGAATGTTCGGCGCAACGCCGGCAGGGTACAGGCGCCTGAGTCGTGGGAGGCTGCTGTATATCCGAATCCGGTCCCGGATCATTTTCGTTTAAACCTGACCATTCCCCGCGGAGGATATTGCCGGATTCGCATCACCGATCAGTTCGGTCGTCAGCGCTGGTTGCTGGAGCAATATGTTGAGGCTGGCTTCCGCTCCTTCAATGGTCCGGACACCCTGCCCGGAGGGGTGTATTTCGTGCAGTTTGTCACCGAATGGGGTACCCGGGAGCTGCGTCTGAGGAAATTTTAATACTCAGCATTTCCTCCCACACAGTGGTAAATCTTGCTGACAGTTTACACTGACTGGTGAGCCGGGCTTGTCTGCCGGTACTTTGTGCGCCGGTTTTGATGGTATTGCGGCCGTATCTGACGTTGAGTGCGTCGAACACCATCATCAGTTGCCCGTGTTTATTTCGGTCAACGGGGTCGAACATAGCCAGCTGGGGGCCGTTGCCGGGTGGCGTGATACCGCTGAGGAGTATTCCCGCCCGTTTGTATTCGTATCCTGCTCTGAATATCCTTTTGAGCGCGTAGCGGGCTGCGTGTACCATGGGCAGTGTGCTGCTGGTGGGCGCAGCGAATGACACATTGAACAGGGCGCTGTACTGAGGCTGGTCGGTGGCAAACCGGTTTGTTTGCAGGAACAGGGTAAGAATAGATGCCTCTCCGTTCTGGCGCCGGAGTTTTTCGCCGCAGCGGGCGGCGAAATCGGCCACCAGAGCCTGCAGTGCTGCTTCCGAGGCGACGGGTTGCCTGAAGGAGCGGGTTGTTCCGATACTTTTCCGGGCCGGCACTTCAGTTTCTGTTTTGATACAGGGTTGTCCCAGCAGTTCCTTTTTGATACGCAGTCCCGTCACGCTCAGGTGTTTGCGCACCCATGTGTCGCTCGCGTGCGCGAGGTCAAAGGCTGTTTTCAGGCCGTTTCGCTGCAGGAGAGCGGCGTATTGATACCCGATGCCCCATATATCGCCTGTTTCGACCGACTTCAGCACGTCACTGCAGTCGCCCGACAGTATTCGCACGCCATTGCCCTGTTTGTCTTTTTTAGCGAGCCGGTTGGCTATTTTTGCCAGCACTTTGGTAGGTGCCACCCCTACACATACCGGCAGACCGACACACCGGAGGATGGTTTCCCTGATTTCGAGGGCCCGGGCGTACAGATCGAAGTGCTCCATACCGGTAAAATCCAGAAACGCCTCGTCAATACTGTATATTTCCACTTCGGGAGCGAACTGCCGCAACAGATTCATTACCCGCGCCGACATGTCGCCGTACAGGGCATAATTGGACGAATACACTTGCAATCCGTTTTTACCAACCATATCCTGCACCTCGAAAAATGGCTGTCCCATGGAAATGCCGAGCTTTTTGGCTTCTTCGGAACGGGCAACCACACAGCCGTCGTTGTTCGACAGCACCACGACAGGAACCCCTCTCAGACGAGGATTGAACACCCGTTCGCAGGAGACATAAAAGTTGTTGACATCCACGAGTGCCGTCACGGTTATGTTTTTTTGATGATATAAGTGACCACCCCCCAGATCAGGAGTTCGTCGTTTTCCTGAATGTCTATGGCCGGATAAAGCGGGTTGGAGGCGACCAGGCGGATTCGGGGGCCCTTTATTTCCAGCTTTTTGACTGTGAAAGCGTTGTTCAGGCAACAAACCGCTATGGAGCCGTTTCTGTATTTGAGTGACCGGTCAACCACCAGCACATCGCCGTCGCTGATACCATCGCCTGTCATGGAGTCTCCCTGTACGCGCACGACGAACGTGGCATCCGGGTTTCTGACCAGCTCCCGTTTGAGGTCAATTCGCGCCTCGAGGTAATCATCGGCAGGGGAGGGGAAGCCAGCTGTCACCGATCCGTCCACCAGAATCACCGAAATGGAGTCAATTTTTTTTACCGTGTAAAACCGCCATTCAGCAGATGGCGCAGTGAATCCTTCCGTTCCCATAGTACTGTTTTTATGGCCAACCCGGGCAAGGCACCGGGCCTCGCCTGATCAGGCAGTTCATTTTGTTTTGAAAAGGCAAAAATAAAACATTTTGTAATTTTATCCTATTTTAAATACAATTTGTTTTTAATTTAGTTGGCATATTGTGCTCCAGCTTTTCCCTCTCCCGACGCGAGGGGTAACACAGTACCTCGTATCTTTGTAATCATGGCGCGGAGAATTATTTTGAAATGGCTGGCCGGGGACACGTTTGGCGGCGGAGTACTGCCGACATTTGTATTTCCCGTTGTTGCTGGCTTGTTCGGTTTGTTGCTGGTACTGATTACGCCACCGTTTCAGTCGCCTGACGAGCCGGCGCATTTTTTTCGGGCGTATCAGGTGAGTGAGGGGCGTCTTTTCCCGGAGCTGCAGGACTGCAGGGCAGGAGGCTGCCTGCCGGCATCGCTGTTGGCGGTGAGCGACTCCTTTTCTCCGCTGCGGCACGAACGCGCCCGCCTGCTGCCTGGCCAGACGAGGCGGCTGCTTGCCGTACCCTTACATCCGGAGCTGGTCGTATTCACCGATTTTGCGAATACGGCTATGTATGCCCCGACGGCCTATTTACCGCAGGCAGCCGGAATAGCCTGTGCCCGCCTGCTGGGTGCATCGGCGCTTCAGATGCTGTATGCGGCCCGGCTGGGCAATCTGCTGGTATGGGTACTGCTCCTGTCTGTTACCATCCGGATTGCCGGACGACGGGGAGTGTTTTTTGCCTTGCCGGCCCTGTTGCCGGCCGTATTATTCATGGGCGCCTCGGCGAATGCAGACGTGCTGACAAATGGCTTGTGCTGGTGGCTGGTGGCGGCCCTGTTGTCGGGGCAGTATCGCCGGGTGTGGGTGATTGCCGGACTTGCAGTGGTTTCCGTGAACAAACTGATCACATTCCCGCTGGCGCTGCTGGCCCGGTTGGGAGGTGCATCGTACAGGAGTACCGCCATGCTGACTGCGGCGTCTTTGCTGGGGGCACTGTGCTGGAGTGCCGTGGCGAAGGGCTGGTTTATTCCGTATGATGCGTATCATCCGCTGTTTCGCGACGGACAAACACTTAATACCGGGGTAAATCCCGGTGCTCAGCTGGAATATGTTCTGAATAACCCGCTGCAATTTGCGGCGACGGCGGTTACCTCGCTGTTTTATTCGCTGCCGGCCACTGCAGCCCATTTTGTAGGGAAGTTCGGCTGGGAGAAAAACTATATACCGGTGGGCTGGACAGCAGCGTTATGGCTGGTGCTGACTGCCGTCCTGTGCACCGAGGAACGGCCGCTGCCGCTGCGCCGTCGCTGGCTGCCGGGTGTGGTGGTGGTTGCCTATGTGGCCGGATTCGCCCTCACCAATTATCTGCTCTGGAACGCCGTGGGTGCCGACCGGATGGATAACTGGCAGGGAAGGTACTTTATTGCCGTTGCGCCGGTAGCCGGCTTGCTGGCCGGAAACAGTCTGCTGCTGCCGTGGAGGCGGCAGATACTCGGAGGCGGCCTGGTGCTGGTGGTACTGAGCAACGTCAGCATGCTCTGCAGCCTGATTGACCGATATTATTAGTCCATTATTTTTTTCGCTCGGTCACATACACAAGCAGTTCCCGCATAGCCTCTCTGGAAGGGTTGTCGGGCAGCGTATCGAGTATGTCGAAAGCCTCCTGCCGGAACCGGTACATGGCCTGGCGGGTGTATTCTATACCGCCGCTTTCGCGAACGAACCGGATGACCTCGGCCACCTTTTCACTTTTATGGCTCTGGTTTTTTACGATATTGATGATACGGCGCCGCTCCAGCCAGCCGGCATTATTCAGGGCATAAATAAGCGGGAGCGTCATTTTTTTCTCTTTGATATCAATACCGAGCGGTTTGCCCACATCGTCGTCGCCGAAATCAAAGAGGTCATCCCTGATCTGGAACGCCATACCCATTTTTTCGCCGAACAGTTTCATACGCGCTTCAAGCTCTTCGTTACCGTCCACCGTACTGACGGCACCGGCACAGCAGGCGGCAGCGATCAGGGAGGCTGTTTTCTGGCGTATAATTTCGTAGTAAACCGACTCCTCAATATCAAGGCGGCGGGCCTTTTCCATTTGCAGCAGTTCACCTTCCGCCATTTCGCGCACTGCACTGTTGATCACCTCGAGCATTTTATACTGCTTTTGCCGGACGGTGAGCAGGAGCGCCTGCGAGAGCAGGAAGTCGCCTACGAGCACGGCCACCTTGTTTTTCCAGAGCGCATTGATTGAAAAGAACCCCCTGCGCATATTGGCGTCATCCACCACATCATCGTGGACGAGTGTGGCGGTGTGTATCAGTTCAATGAGTGCGGCGGCTGTGTAGGATGCTTCGTTGACCGAACCGAATATCTTGGCGCTGAGCAGGGTAATCATGGGTCGCACCTGCTTCCCCTTGCGCTGCACGATATACCAGGTAACCTTGTCGAGCAGTGGCACATGACTCTGCACGGCCTCGCGGAACTTTCCCTCGAAGATGAGCAACTCCTCTGAAACAGGCTGTTTAATGGTATCCAAGGACATTTTCAATTTCTATTGAAACAGCCGCATGAGAGGAAGGTTGTCGCTCCGGCGGTTTATTTCGGTTAGTACAGAGATGAGCAAGTTTATTCGATGACTACCCTTCGTGTGGTGGGGCCGGTCACTTCTATCGTGATTTTTGCCGTATTTTCCGGTAAAATCTCCTCAATAATGCCGGGCCACTCGATGAAACAGTAGGTGTCATCGTGCAGCATATCGTCAATGCCCAGGTCGAGGGCCTCCCTCAGACTGAGCAGGCGGTAGAGGTCGAGATGCCTCAGGACGGTATGCTTGCCATCTGCATCTGTGTATCCATACTCATTCACGAGTGAGTAGGTCGGGCTGGCCGGACTCTCCTTCACGCCGATTTTTTCACAGAATGCGGATATGAAGGTTGTTTTGCCAGAGCCCATTTCACCGTAAACAATCACTTTCCTGCGCCCGTCGAGCGCGTCCAGCACGTGATTCATCAGGCTGGGCAATGCATCGGATCCGTAAACTATAAATTCCATCATGCGGCAAATTTATGCGGGCGAATGATTTTTTTCGGGTGATTTTATCCCATGCCGTACAGTGATCTTTTTCGGGAATGCGGGCAAATATAGCGTATTCGTGACTGAAACTTCGGTGATATTCCCCGACCTTCGCATCAAAGAACAGCCTTTTGATATACACGATCTCCGATATTCAGTCTGTTATTCGCGCCGAATGGCTTCAAAAGGGCGATCCAGCGCTCCGTTCCGAGCATTTGCTCACCGACAGTCGCCATGTAGCGGCGCCGGCGGTTTCTGTTTTTTTTGCGCTGAAAGGCAAGCGTCACGACGGACACAGGTTTCTGGCCGATCTGTATGCTGCCGGCGTCAGGCAGTTTGTTGTCAGTGACGATGTCGGTATGGCTGCATTGCCGGAGGCCAGTATTCTCCGGGTTCCCGATACACTTGACGCCCTTCAGGCGCTGGCGGCTTTTCATCGTTCCCATTTCAACATACCAGTGGTGGGTATTACGGGGAGCAATGGCAAAACCATCGTCAAAGAGTGGCTCTGGCAGTTATTATCGCCTGATTTTAATATCGTCAGGAGTCCGAAAAGCTATAATTCCCAGGTAGGCGTGCCTCTTTCGGTATGGCAGATGAACGAGCACCATACGCTGGCCATTTTTGAGGCGGGCATTTCCGAGCCCGGCGAGATGGAGCGGCTGGAGCGCATCATCAAACCCACTATTGGTGTATTTACCATGCTGGGTCCGGCCCACCAGGAGGGCTTTGCCTCGTCGGAGCAGAAACTCCGGGAAAAGATGCAGTTGTTTGACGGTACGGACTGGCTGATATGTGACCGGAAATACCTGCCAGCCAAATACACAGTCCGGCACGTTGAGCCGCATCCTGCGCGCGATTTGCTGCTGAATGTGCCCTGGGCTGCCGAAAATGCCGGATTATGCCGGGCTGTCATGGAAGTGCTGGGTGTTTCCGGTCAGAATATGGAGGAGCGGCTGCGCCGGCTGGAGCCGGTCGAGATGCGTCTTGAACTGAAAGCGGGAATACAGGGGTGCACCCTGATCAATGACTTTTACAACAACGACATGGCGTCGCTGAAGATAGCCCTGCAGTTCGCCGGTCAGCAGGCCCGGAGCGGCAAACTGACCCTGGTGCTGTCGGACATCCTGCAGAGCGGGCTCTCTGATGACGACCTGTGGAAGGGTGTGGCAGGCGCTGTGCGTGCACACGGGGTGACGCGCCTGATCGGGATAGGCCGGGCAATCCGCACGCTGGAGAAATATCTGTCCGACGGTGTCCGGGCCAGCTATTATCCCGATACCGGCGCCTTTCTGCATACCTTGCAGAATACGGATTTCCACGATGAAACCATACTGCTGAAAGGTGCCCGTCCGTTTGAATTCGAGAAAATAGCGCGCCGGCTGGAGCAAAAAGCCCATAAAACGGTACTGGAAGTGAACCTGAGTGCTCTGATACACAACCTGAACGTTTATAACAGCCGTCTTCGCCAGGGCGTTAAAATGATGGTGATGGTAAAAGCGGAGGGCTACGGGTCCGGTTCGGCGGAGGTGGCCAAGCTGCTGGAATTTCACCGGGTTGATTATCTGGGAGTGGCTTATGCCGACGAAGGTATTGCCCTCAGAAATGCGGGTGTAAAACTGCCCGTTCTCGTACTCAATCCGGAACGGGCCGGGTTCGACGCCATGTACCGGTACCGGCTGGAGCCGGAGATTTACAGTCACCGGGTTCTCGATGAATTGATTGAATACGCGGGGCATGAGAGGCAAATTGCCATCCACCTGAAAGTGGATACGGGCATGCATCGCCTTGGTTTCGGGCAGGCTGACTTGCCGCTGCTATTGAAAAAACTGGGTGAATATCCGAATCTGAGCGTTAAATCGGTGTTTTCCCACCTGTCGGCGAGCGACAATACGGCGCACGACGCGTTTACACACCTGCAGGCCGCCAGTTTCAGGGCTTTTTATGATGCCCTGTGTGCGGGACTGGGCTACGCGCCACTGGCCCATCTCTGCAATACCGGAGGCATCGAGCGGTTCCCGGAGTACCACTTCGACATGGTGAGGCTCGGTATCGGCATTTACGGCATCGGGGGGAGGAGCATACAGAAAGAGCTCAGGAATGTGAATGTGTTGAAAGCGACCATCAGCCAGATCAAGCATGTTCCTGCCGGCGAGTCGGTGGGTTACAACCGGAACAGCGGAATCCTGCCGGAAGACAGGCGCATTGCGACCATCAGCGTGGGGTATGCAGACGGGTTCCTGCGGCTGGCCGGCGGCGGACGCTACAGTGTGGAGCTGCACGGGAAAAAGGCCCCTACCATCGGGAACGTGTGCATGGACATGACGATGATAGACATTACACACATTCCCGAGGCGCACGAGGGCGACGAAGTGACCGTATTTGGCGATGTGGAGTCGGTACAGGCGCTTTCAGACTGTCTGCAGACGATTCCGTACGAGGTATTCACCAATATCTCCGAACGGGTCAAGCGGGTTTACTGGCAGGAGTAGGGGGGGCTTGTTATTGGCATAGCTTTTTGAGGGGCAGGACAGGGGGACCTATAACATTTTATAAATCTATGTCAGTTCGCGATAATATCTTGAGGGGGTTTACTACCAAGGAGCTATTTGACACTTGAATTTCCCCTTCTTGAAACACGGATATTCAGCGTAAATCCATGAGTTAGCTTTAAAAACAGAGTCGGCAACAAAATGCATTGAAAACTCTCCTTCAAGTATGTCCGAAATGGTATCAATCATAGTAATCTTAAAATAATCTTCTTCAAAAAAGTCCGGATTCATATTCCAACTCATTACATGTTCATCGCCTTCGCCTAATAATAATCCACAACTGGCATATAATGTATTTTCGTCATGCAGACTTTCATTGGTTTCGCTATCAATACGATATGTGCCACATCCAAGTGGAATCAATTGGATAAAAATATCTTCTCGCAAGAAATTTGACCCAGCACTGTGAGTTGTGAAATCACAAAAAACATATTTTTTTCCTGTTATACTCGAAGTAAAGTATCCTCCCTTCGCGGAGGCTTGCCAGTCAATAGAGTCCAATTTTATAGCACTGGCCCATCCAAATTCACGAAGTCCAGGCGTGTATTCATTAAGTACAAGTTTAATCGGGGTTCCGGGAATGACTTCTATGGCATCATGCTTGCAAGCCATAAAAGTCCATGCCATAAGCAACAACGACAAAAAATATTTCATAGAGCCAGCAGTGGGTTTTAGTTCATTCATATAAAATGCGCAACGCTGCAGTTACCTCCGCAGATCGAACCGGACCCAGTCAATAGCTCCGGTGCCTTTCGACGGGCTGTTTTCATTTTTCAGTACAAAGAACAGGTCGTGGAAAGCGCCGTCGCCCGGGTCGGTTACCGGCAGGGCTATTTCCGCGAACTTCATCCGGTCGTTACCGGTGTCGGAGGGCAGGGCAGCCTTCCCCACGAGCGTGCCTTTGGGCGAGTCCAGCCTCACTTCCACGCGGCCTCCGGCGTACTGATACAGGCGGTCGCTCATGCCCACGCCCATGGCGATGGTGTGTACAGCGGTGAGATCCACGTGTTTAAAGACGAAGAACTCGTTGTTTTTCGTATCGTTAAGCACCACCGTATCGCCGTTGAACGGCCGGTAGGTGCGAATACCCTTTGACATACTGTCGGCCTGCTCGGCCTGCAGGAAGGTGGGTCGCAGGGCCAGCGTTTCGCTGCCTTCCTGCGCGCCCTGAGTGCTGCTTCCCCGGTCGGTATAACTCGCTTTCAGGATAAAAGTGCCTGGTTTGGGCGTGCTTTTGGCGTCTTTGGGTGGTGGCAGGGTGAGCGGGTAGTTGCCAGACAGGGTAATTCCCTGCACGGGCTTGGCCGGAGCGCCGAGCGACAGGATCCAGCGTACAATCTCCCCGGCGTCTTCTTCCGAGAGTTGCGGGTGCGCGCTCATCACCGTTTCGCCCCAGTTGCCGGCACCGCCCTTGATGACCTTTTGCGACAGATTTCGCACGGCGAACTCATCGTTTCTGTAGCGTTCGGCGACCGCCTGATAGGAGGGGCCGTTAATCTGGCGGTCAATAGCGTGGCAAGCCTTGCAGTCGGAGCGCTCCATCAGCATTTTTCCGCGGGCGTATTCTGCCTGTTTTTGTGCGGCCTGGTGGCCCTGCGCGATACTGGTGATGTCGAAGCCGGTTTCGAGATAGTCAATCGTGGCGGCGATGGCCTTTTCCGGGATACCCCCCGATTCGGGCGAGCCGTCTTCCTGGTCATTCACCCTGATGTGGTAGGAGAGCATATCCCCGGGCTGGTAGAAACTCCGGTTTTTTCCGTTCAGGTCCCATTTCACCTGCGGGGGCTCGTTGCCGGCGAGCACCTTTATTTTGGCCGTTCGGGTGGCACCGAAGTTGTCGGACACCTTCAGCGTTACCTCATAAGTGCCGGGTTTTTCAAAAGTATGCCATACGTGGCTCAGTGCTTTTTCTTCTTTTTGCCGTTTCAGACTGATTTTTTGTGAAAAAACGGCATTTTGAATATCAAAGCCTCCGCGCGCAGTAGGTACGCGCCCCTGTATGACCTGTACGGGCGAGCCGTCGCCGTAGTCGAGTTCATATCGCAGTCGTTCGCCGTCGTAGTCTCTGGTTCCTGCCAGGGAGAAGCAGGCGGCAAAGGGAGCGGCGCCGGCATTTTTCTCCACGGTGATTTCCGGCACGGGAGGTCTGTTCCCGCGCACGTAGTCTATGCGTGTGAGTCGTGCGTCCGGATTGGTAGCGAACCACTGCGTTCCGTATTCCAGCAGCCAGATAGTTCCGTTTTTATCCACGATCATGTCCATGGGCCTGGAAAACTTCAGCAGGTGCGCGAAGGGTTCCATCCGGCTGAAGTTGCCGGAGGAGTCAATCGTGACGGCCATCATCCAGCCCCTCATCCAGTCGTAGGTAATGAGTTTGCCATCGTAGTAATCGGGCAGCCGGGTTTCTTTCGGGTACTGGTCGCAGTAATACACGGGTCCGGCCATGGCATTTCTGCCGCCGTTGCCAACCAGCGGGAACTCGGTGGAGTTGCCGTACGGGTACCATATAAACGCCGGCTGGGCCGGGGGCAGATTCCGGCTTCCGGTGTTATTGGGCGAGTCGTTTACCGGGCTCTCGGGGTTATGAAGCGGTCCGTTGTGGCCGGTGCTGAAGTTGTGGTCGCGATATGGCTTGTTATTTCCGACGAAATAGGGCCATCCGAAGAATCCGGCAGCGCGGGCGCGGTTCACTTCGTCGTGACCCTGAGGTCCGCGGGCCGTGTCGGGTTCGCCGGCATCGGGGCCCACTTCACCCCAGAACAGATACTTGCGCCGGTCGTCGAAAGAGATGCGGAACGGGTTCCGGCAGCCCATGACATATATTTCGGGGCGATCGTTCAGGTGGCGGTTGGCGGCTACAGTGCCATCGGTGACGCGTACCTCCTGCCGGGCGAAAAGATTTCCCTGCGGACAGATGTAACTGCCGTCGGGGAGGGGTTTGATACGCAGAATCTTGCCGCGCAGGTCGTTGGTGTTGGAGGAGGACTTCTGGGCATCCCAGGCACTTCTGCCGGGACGCTCGTCGCTGGGGGAGTACCCGTCGGAGGCAAACGGATTGGTATTGTCGCCCGTGCTGAGGTACAGATTGCCCTCGGCGTCGAATTCCACACATCCGCCGGCGTGGCAGCATTCCTCGCGCTGTACGGCCACCTGGAGGATCAGCTTTTCAGACGCGCGGTCGAGTGTATCGCCCTGAAAGACGAACCGCGACAAATTATTCACCGACTCATCGCCGATGGGGGAGTAGTACAGGTAAATCCAGTGATTCTGTTCATATCCGGGGTCGAGCGCCATGCCGAGCAGACCGTCTTCCTGCTCCGAGTAAACCGGCAGTTTGTGTGCGATAGTGACCAGTCCGGTATTGGGGTTGTACAGTTTGATATTGCCGCGGCGTTCGATGAAGATAATCTTGCCATCGGGCAGCATATCGAGTTCCATGGGCTCGGTGAGTTCGCTGGCCAGCACCGTTTTGGTGAAACGGGTGGGGTCGGGCAGTTCGGGTGTACGGCATGCGCTGTAGTCGAGGCGCTTGTTTTTGCCGATAGCGTACCGGATACCGCCGAGCACGTGTTTCATGAACAAATCTTCACTGGAACGCGCGTTGGTATGGCCGCCGGCCGGATAGAACGCCCGTCCGCCATCGTATTCGTGGTACCATGCAGCAGGGTGGAATTCGCCGTTTGTGCCGCCCTGATAACTTTTCTCGTCGAGCGAGAGCAGCACCTTCACATTCGGGTTGAGGTTTTTGAAATTATACCATTCATCGAATCGTGACCACTCGTTGCCGGGCAGGTGTTCGGTGGAGGCGTGGTTGTGGTCATTGATCTGCAGTGTGGCCTGTTGCTGGGCCGGGTGTCCGTTGAAATAGCCTCCCACCAGTCCGCCGTACCACGTCCAGCCGTATTCCGTATCGGTGGAAGAGTGGATCCCCACATAACCGCCGCCCGCCTGGATATAGCGTTCGAAGTCCGTTTCCTGGGCCGGGTTGAGCACATCGCCGGTGGTGCAGAGGAAAATCACGGCACTGTACCGCTTCAGATTGGCCTCATGGAATGCGCCGGCATCTTCGGTGGTATCAACGGCAATACCGTTGGCGTTGCACATTTTTCGCAGGGCATCGGTGGCTGTGGGGATACAATCGTGGCGGTAGCCCTCCGTTTTGGAGAAAATGAGCACACGCGGGATATCGCCGGAGTGGCAACTGAAAAAGAACAGCGTGACGAGCAGTAAAAAATACCTCATGAATTCGATTGTTTCTGTTTGTGAGACTCTTCCAGTTTCCGGAACATTTTCAGCACACCCCGTTCAACCTCCTGATAGGTCAGAATTTCCTGTCCGATATAGGAGACCATAATGGAAATATGTTCTTCCCTGTTTTCCAGTTGTTCGTACAGCAGGTGCTTGTTCAGTCGGTATGCTTCCCGCACGAGGCGTTTGACCCGGTTGCGTTCCACGGCTGTTTTGAATCTTTTTTTGGAAACAGAAACGGCCATGGTAGCCTTGCCTTCGGGTCCTGCCTGCGTGGGCGCCCACACGACGCGCAGGGGGTATGCGGCAAAAGAGTTCCCTCCCCGGAAGAGAGAGCCGATAATTTTTGCGCTTTTCAGGCGTTCGCTGCGCTCGAAAGTGTGGGAAACTGGCATAGGGGCCAAATGTAGCGCAAGCGCGGGAAAACTGTGTAAAAAACAGGAAAGAGAATACAGACAGACAGATATTTCCCGACGAACAACAAAAACCCGTCCTGCAGCGGGATGCTACAGGACGGGTATGTTGAAACGACAGTAAAGGTGGTCGTCAGGAATTACTTGAGGCGGCGCTCGTCGGAAACAGTGAGTTTCCAGCGGCCTTGCTTGCGGCGGCGTGCCAACACTTTACGGCCATTTTTAGAGGCCATGCGCTCCCGGAAGCCGAATTTGTTTTTGCGGGAACGACGGGACGGTTGATAGGTGCGTTTCATCGCCATAATCTAGCCAGTCTGCTTGGTAAAATATTGATCCCAAAATTGGGAGCGCAAAGGTAATTCTGTTTTGTGAAAAACAAAGCAATTTTCCCGAAAAAATATTCTGAACGGGTGGGAGTTGCCGGTGGCGGGGCGGTTTGAAGTGTTACTGTCGGACAAATATCGGGTTAAAGTTGTTTTAATGCGCCAATTGTTACACACAAACCCTCCGTTTGATTGTTTCTTTGCGGTGAAAATCAAAAAAATTATGGATCGCAGATTCTTGTTTACCCTGTCCGCCTTACTGATTGCATTTCAGGCATTCGCTCAAAATCCGGTCAAGTGGACCTTCACGGCCAAAGATGCCGGCAAGTGCCAGGTAGATCTGGTGTTCACCGGCGAAATTGAGGATGGCTGGTACACCTACTCACAGTTTCTCGAGAGCGAAGACGGGCCGGTGGCCACGTCCATCACGTTTAGTCCGGGTGCCAACTACCAACTGGTGGGCAAGGCGAAGGAATCGGGCGATATTCTGAAGACCTACGACAAGGTCTTCGACATGAATCTCACCAAATTCAAGCACAAGGCTGTGTTTACCCAGCGCATTGAGGTGACGGATGCTTCCAAGCCGGTGTCTGGTTATATCACTTTCATGACCTGCAACGACGATCGCTGTCTGCCTCCCCGGGATGTGGACTTCTCCTTCAAGATCCCGGCGCTGAGCAACTGCGGTACGGCACCGGCACCTGCCTCCACTCCAGCCACTCCGCCTGCGGGCGGCCAGGGGGCTGATCCGGGCGGCGATCAGGCGGCGGCGACACCGGGCCAGGCTCCACAGGAGAGCAGCGCAGCACCTGCCGATGCCGCCGGTGTAGCTGCACCGGACGATCCTAATTTCAAGGGTTTTTTTTTCTCCAAAAGGGCTGATATCAACGCAAATCAGCCTTACAGCACCTGCAGTGCCGAGGTAACCTCCACTTCACAGGGGTCGGATATCTTCAGTATTTTCCTGTTTTGCTTTCTGGGTGGCCTCATCGCCCTGCTCACGCCCTGCGTGTTCCCGATGATTCCCATGACAGTGAGTTTTTTCGTGAAGCGTTCGCAGGACAGAAAGACCGGCATCCGCAATGCCCTGATTTACGCTTTAAGTATCATCCTGATATTTGTAGCACTTGGTTCGGCCGTAACCGCCGTGCTGGGTCCTACGGCCCTGAACGACATGAGTACGAACAAGTGGTTCAACCTGATCGTATTCGCCATTCTGGTGGTATTCGCCTTTTCGTTTTTCGGGTTTTATGAAATTACGCTTCCTTCGTCGTGGGTCAACAAGAGCGACCGCATGGCCGACCGTGGCGGACTGATCGGTACATTCTTCATGGCGTTTACGCTGGTGCTGGTATCTTTTTCCTCCACAGGCCCCATCGTGGGTACCTTGCTGGTGGAAGCGGCGCGAAGCAATGCCGGCGCATCTATTCTGGGATTTATACCCTTGAAGCCTGCCATAGGAATGTTTGGTTTCGGTCTCGGACTGGCCCTGCCGTTCGGGTTGTTTGCCATGTTTCCGGGCTGGCTCAACTCCCTGCCCAAATCCGGAGGCTGGATGGACAATGTAAAAATGACACTCGGACTGGTGGAATTGGCGCTGGCGTTCAAGTTCCTCAGCACCGCCGATATGGCCGAGCAGTGGAAAATCCTGCGTTTTGAGACTTTCCTGGTGATCTGGATTGCGGTTGCACTGGTGCTGGCGCTTTATCAGTTCGGTGTACTCAACTGGAAAGGTGCAAAAGACAAGCCGGGCGTTACCCGTGCCACCATCGGACTGGTATCGCTGTTGTTCGCCGGGTACATGGGCTGGGGCCTTGTCAACTACAAGTCGCTGTCGCTGCTGAGCGGTCTGGCTCCTCCGGTACACTACAGCTATAAAATGGCCGGCGAGGGTAGTCACCACGATGGACCGGGTTGTCCGCATGGTCTCAACTGCTACCATGATTTTGACGAGGCAGTAGCCGAGGCCAAACGCCAAAACAAGCCGCTGTTCGTGGATTTCACGGGCCACGGTTGCGTGAACTGCCGCAAGATGGAAGAAACGGTATGGCCTTTACCCGGAATTATTGATCGTTTGCGCGACGATTATGTGGTGGTATCGCTGTATGTGGACGAAAAAGTGCGTCTTTTCCCGGATAATGATTTTGCGTACCTGCTTGATCCGAAAACGGGGGAGAAGTTGCGTACAGTGGGTTCCAAGTGGAGCGCATTTCAGGTAAATAACTTTGACGTGAGTGCCCAGCCGTACTACGTGCTTATGCACCACGATGGAAAAACCGTATTGAATACGCCAACGGACTATGCCAACGGTAACGATCCGAAGGTTTATCAGGCATTCCTTGAATGTGGTCTGGAAACCTTCAAACGCGTGAACGAGGAGAAATACGGAGAGCGGATCGGGGCGAGGGACTAGGAAGGGTATTCTTTAGGGTGTGCGGGCGAGCCTTTAGTGGATGATATTCTTATATCTTTCCTTGAAAGGCTCGCTCATAAAACTGCGGTCTATACCCACTTTGTTGAGTCCCAGTACGGCTTCAATTTCTTTGTTTTCTTCTCCTTTTTTAATTAGATCTTGTGCATCTGCCATCTTGGTGTGTTGTTCACTGGCGATATCACGAAGTTCTTTCAGATACTTTTTGTAATCACTTACCTCTTTTTCGTTCAGGTTCATCTCATCCAGTTTTTCACTGGCAGATTTCAGGCCTTTTGCTGAAAAATCGTTTTTGATTTCAGCATATCCCTGGATTCTCTCTCCTCACTCCACCTC